>JACRAK010000008.1 GCA_016234725.1 Candidatus Azambacteria bacterium
AAGCAATTTTGCTTTGGTCTATGAGATAGATGATCTGCCCGCCATCCACCGAGTTTCTGGCAAGACGATCCGGGTGCCATGAAATTATCCCGACGGGTTCTCGGCTTTCGTGGATTTTCTCAACCATCTCGTTGAAAATTTCTCGCCCGGGCTTCTTTGCGCTTTTCGACTCAATAAATTTTTCTGTGATTTCAAGATTTTCTCGTTTGGCAAATTCCGCCAACTCCGCTAGTTGCGCTTCAATACTCATCACTTGTCGTTCCTCATCTTCAGTTGATTTTCTCGCGTAGAGAAAGTATTTAGGGTTGTTCATATTATTGGTTAGTTAAAAAATTGGAAAAAATGTGTTTGTTGTGCGCTTCGCGCACCCGAACCGCCTCCTCCTCAACCGGAAAGTCCGAATGGATTTTTCCGAACCGTGGCGATTTGCCGCGTCCCGCCTTGCGGGACGCGGAGATGCCGAGGGGCGAAGCCCCGAGGCAACCTCTTCCGAAAATTTGACTTGTCTTGAATGGTCGCGTATCCTGAATTTAGCGCGAACCCATTTTGAGCGAAATTGCTGACGCAATTTCGCGGCAATTCCCAAAACCCGCTCGGGTGCGGCGGAAGGAGGGGGTTGGGGGGGAGGAATTCCGCCGCACCCTCGCTTCGGAAAAATTCGCGCCGATAATCAAATAGGAAGACCTGAAATTGTCCTTAAAATAAGGGCTTTTTTGTTGGTTTTTGGGTATTGGTTTAATCATAGCGTTTGGACTTGACAGGAACAATGTAATATGCTATACTTAACACATAATTTGAGATGGTAGATTTCCTCTCAAATTAGCGAAAATAGCTCTTTGATAAGCGAGAGAAATACAAGGGAAAAGTCCTCTTTTCCTCGGGAGTAGCGAAGTGGGTATCTTAAATTGAGGTATCTAGCTCGCTACTCATGTCGAGGAGCCCTTGGTGCGGGGAACGCATCAATTTCACGCTCACGAGGTGGCTAACGCCAAATTCAAACCTCAAGAGCAAGAAAGTGGAGGAAAGCCATGAAACACATCATGATGTCCAACGCGTGGGAGTTCGGAACGGATCCGTTCGCGGCCTACCGGGCCAACCTGGTCTACGGCCGAAACAAGCGCGACAGGGAGTTCCTGCCGGTCAAGGACGTGACCCCGATGACGCAGTACACGGTCACCGCCGACTACGGCAAGATCCTGTACATCGGTACAGACAAGTCCGCGGCCGAGGCGGCGAAGGCGAAGTACGACGCGGAGCAGAAGGCGAAGGCCGAAAGCTCCTCGTACTGGACGCCGACCGCCGACCTGAAAGCCGGCCTGCCGACGCTTCCCGAGGGCAAGTTCCGCGTCATCAAGACGAAAGAGAAGGGCACCATCCTCGTGGTGCCCGGGAGCGACGACACGAATCGTTGCTTCCTGTTCGTCGGGTGCGCGGGCGGTTTCCGTGGCGGTGTCGGTGTCATCAGCGACGGCACCACCGGCACGATCCTCAAGGAGTGCTCCGCAGGCAACAACTGCGAGTCCTCCACCGAGGTCGTCGTGCTCCTCGAGCAGGGCCAGTCGGTCGCGTTCCACACGTCGGGCCGCCGCACCAACGAGGTGTACCAGTACACCTGGAACGGTGCGGAGGTGGAGAAGAAGCACTTCTCCAAGTCCGAGTGGGACAACCGGAACGCGGTTGCCGCACCGCCCATCGAGGACGCCGAAGTCCTGTAGAGTTCTCTCGCAAGCACAACAGAGTTTCGGGAAGTTCTCTATAAAAACTTCCCACTGTTCCTCGGATGTGTATCCGAGCTGATGAGTCCGAAAGGACGAAAACAGATAGCACTTTGAGAAAACATAAACGAGAATATCTTCCTATCACTTCGTGGGTAGCATAGTGGATGTCTTTGGAAAAATAAAAAAGATTTTCAGTATGCTACTCATGTCGAGGAGCCCTTGGTGCGGGGAACGCATCAATTTCACGCTCACGGCCACAGGCCACGAGCACGAAAACAGGAGGATGACATGAAAGTTTTCTGGACGTCTCGGCACGACCTCTCTCCGGCGCAGGTGTCGGCAATCCGCGCGCTTCACGGCGAGGACGCGGAAGTGGTAAAGGACCCCGTGGTGTTCTCAAACACCGACGGGCTCGCGGATTACATCCGCAGCCACTCCGACAGTTTCGTCTACGCAGTCGCCGGTGCGCCGCACTACATCACGGCGGCACTCGCGGGTCTCCGCTTCGGTGTGTTCGAGAACCACCCGCAGAAGCGACAGGACGGATCGTTCGGTCTCGCCGCTGTCTACCACGTGGACGGCTCGCTCAAGAAGGTTTGGGTCAATCCCGACCCGACGAGCGACAAAGGCGAGGCGCTGATCCCCGTCGCTCGCTAGTTCTCGTTCGTTCGCAACATCGAGCCCCTTATGACAAAACATCGTCATTCGGGGCTCTTCTTTTTACATAATTTCAAAGAACAAATGATTGCGAAAACAAATTTTTTCAGCTATCCTTTAATTGTATTTGTTTTCGCAACCGTCGGCGCGAATTTTTCCGAAGTGAGGGTGCGGCGGAATTCCTCCCCCCAACCCCCTCCTTCCGCCGCACCCGAGCGGGTTTTGGGAATTGCCGCGAAATTGCGTCAGCAATTTCGCTCAAAATGGGTTCGCGCTAAATTCAGGATACGCGACCAAAAGATTGAAAAAGATGTGACCCGGGTTTTCCGCCAGCTGGCGGATCCCAGTGGCCCGACCATATGAAATCTCAAAAACAAAAAATCACCCCCCTTCTATACGACACCTATTGTGCAATGGTGAAAAACAGCATGGGAGCGCGGACATTCCGCAATGTATATGCGTGCGTGGATGGAAAGAAAAAGGACATCACAAAAAACAGCAGGCGCTCATGCGCTTTTTTTGTTTCCTCCATACTTCTCTCATCCACTTCCGTGCTCCATGCAGTAAAACTCATCTGTGAAATACATATTACAGTCGGAAGCACCGTGAAAGACCTTGCGCTTTCAGGATGGAAACACGTCCGCACTTTAAAAAGAGGAAGTATCCTTGTGTGGGAGAAAGACAGGGACGGATATCCGCATATCGGTTTTTATGTCGGCAACAACAAAGCGATATCGTACAGCTCGAATAAAAAAACGCCTGTCATGCACCACTTCACCTACGGCGTAAAAAACGGCAAACCCGTACGAAAAATAGAAGCGATTTACTGGCATAAAAAATTGAGCAGCAAAAAATGAGAAATAAGGCAAAAGACACAAACAACATGCTCGTATCTGCAGATGGCCGCCTATTATGGAAAGATAGAGAGTATCGATGCGCTCTCGGTAAAAACGGAGTTACCGCTCATAAAAAAGAAGGCGACGGCGCCACTCCTGTCGGCTGTTTTCCTGTCCGCAAGATCCTTTATCGCTCGGATCGCATGGAAAAACCAACTACTGATATTCTTCTTGAACCGATTGCTCCGACCGACGGCTGGTGCGATGATTCAAATGATGATAATTACAACCGCTTAGTCATGCTCCCCTATCACGCAAGCCACGAACGCTTGTGGCGGGAAGACAATCTCTACGACCTCATAGTGGTATTAGGATACAACGATGAGCCGCCCATCCCAGGCAAAGGAAGCGCCATTTTTATGCATGTGGCGCGCCCAAACTATACGCCGACCGCGGGATGCATCGCTCTTGCTCTTTCTGATCTCCTGGAAATCATTAAAACAATTAATCAGAGCACACGCGTTTGCATGTATGAATAAAAACAAAACTCCCGACGCATGTCGGGGTTTTCGTCGCTCTGCAATGGGCGGCTCGGACTTAAGCTAGTGTCCACGTGGGTGCCCGCAGGTGTGCATTCCGGACGAACCAGCAATGCATACCAATGTAAGGCTCCCGAGAACAATTATTTGACCTTAAGTCGTTGCCTGCCCCTGTAGAGCTATTATCATTATACTCCCTTCACAGGCGGAATGCAACCCGGCAAGCCCTATTCATGAAGGGTCAATTTCGTATAGCTAGGCGTGTGTTTTACGAGTTCTTCGGGCTTGAACCAGATACCCACCTCTACAACCGCTTCTTCCGGTGTCGCGGACGCATGAATGAGATTGAACACACCCATCTTTCTTTCATCGGCGAAACGATATGAGATATGCGCATAGTCGCCGCGGATCGTTCCCGGGGCCGCTGACTTCGGCTCGGTCGCGCCGATCATCTTGCGCACCACTTCAACCACATCGATGCCCTCAAGCACCATTGCCACGATCGGGCCTGACGTAAGCATCTCGATCATCATCGTGCGCACATGTTCCCCTCGGCGCTTTGCGAGATCCTCAGTATAGTGCAATGCGGCCGTGTCTTTTTCAGACACAAGCAATTTCATCCCAACCATTTTCATACCCACCCGTTCAAATCGCGTGATGATCTCGCCAACGATACCGCGATCAAGCGCATCGGGTTTTAAAATGACGAGTGTCCGTTCGTTTATTTTTGACATAGTATGTTTTATTATGCTCGAAAAATATCATATTTTCAATGAAAATACAAGTTACGCCCTCTGCGTCAAACGTGATCACAAACTCACGCATACGCGTGAGTTTGTGATCTATACCGATATGCTCATTACCGCTATCAATGCTCGGTCGCAACACTAATACGTTCGCCATTCGTATACACAGCTATCCTCCCCTGCGTGTCTGTGCGATACAAAGGCACGCCTGTAAGCCGCGCAAGCGTATCCTGGTGCGGATGGCCGTATTTGTTTTTTGCGCCGACCGACACGACCGCGAATTCGGGTGTTGTCTTTTCCAAAAACAACTGCGATGTAGATGTTTTTGACCCGTGATGGCTTACTTTGAGCACATCGATATCGATATCTTCTCCGGAACGCACCAATGCGGCTTCTTCCTGCATGCCCGCATCGCCCATAAAAAGAAAGGATTTTTCTCCAAACCGCAGGCGCGCCGCCACGGACGTATCGTTCACATCGGCAGGCGCATCCTGCCCCGCTACCGTACTCGCAGGAAACAACACATCCATTTCCACGCCGTCATCGAACCGGATCTTCTCGCCTGCACGCGCGATTATCACGCGCGCGCCTTCTTCCTCAACCGCTTTTTTAAACTCCTCGTATGTGCGCGTATGGTAATTCACGCCGGTCATGAGCACGTTCGCCACGTCATACCGCCCTAACACCTCGATAAGGCCGAACATGTGATCTTCTTGCGGGTGCGTGAGCACGATAAGGTCGATGCTTTTATCCCAAAACGGCATCACGCTCGAGAGCTCGGAAAGCACGCGCGTGTCCGGCCCGCCGTCGATCAGCACCTGATGCCCCTGCGGTGTTTCAATGAAGATCGCATCGCCCTGCCAGACATCAAGCGCATACACCGAAAGAAAATCGCGCGGCGCGCCCGCAACCGCAAAAGCCCACACGGATATCGCGGTAAAAACAAGAAAGAAAAAATAATATCGTTTGCTCATGGAATTATGTCGCTAGCCATTCCGTCAATTCTTTATTTAATCCGCTCACGCCCTTTCATCGGAATACTCATTAATGAAGGGCTGCTCTTCCGTTAAGATAAAAGAAAGAATTGACGGAATGGCTAGTGATGGCCGGAAAGAGAATTAATTTCATAATTCAATTATCATAGCGAAATAAGCGCGTACGGGAGCGATGCGAAATAGTCAATAACATGGAGCTGATACGCGGTGATGACCCACAACGGATATGCGAATATTTTTGCCGCAAATGGTGCAATAAACCCTGCCGTGCCAGCCAGAAACCCAAACAGCATCGCAAACGGCATAAGCGGAAGCACAAGCACATTCACCACCGGCGCTACGAGCGAAACCTGGCCGAACTGATATATGAGGAGCGGCAACACTGCGGCTTGCGCGGACATCGTGGTGGTGAATGATTCTTTCCATTTCAAAAACTCCGGCACATTCGTCATTTTCCCTTGCAGATACGGCGCGACATACGCGAGCCCAAGCACTGCAAGGAACGAAAGCTGAAACCCGACATCAAATGCCAGTATGCGCGGGTTGAACACGATCATCGTAAACGCCGCAAACACGATCACCAAAAGCGGCGTACTTTGCCGTCCGAAATGGCGCGCCAAAAGCAGCGCGATGCCCATGATCGCTGCGCGCACCACCGATGGCGATGCGCCCGTCATAAGCACAAAAAGCGCAATGCCCGCTATAGAAAGCGCGGTGATCGCCGCCGATGACGTAAAAAAGAACGAAAGTGCGAACGCGACAAATACCGCGATAATAGTGATGTTATATCCGGAAAGTGCGGTAAGATGCGACACGCCCGCTGCGACAAACGCATCGGTGAGTTCTTTGGGCATATCGGCGGTATCCCCGAGCAATATGCCGTTCACAAACGATGCGTGCGGGGACGGCATCGCGAGATCGATGTTTTCTTTGAACCGTTTTTTGAACGCGAACAATCCTCGCTGTATGCCGCTCCCCTCGTGTACGATCGCCACATCCGCATATTGCATCACGAAATAAATATCGTCTTTCGCAAGATGCCCCGCGTAATCAAACCCGCCGAAATTTTCCGGCCGCGCGAGCGCGCCCGTCACGCGTATCGTATCGCCGTACGCCGTTTCAGGGTATCGCGGCGCAACGACCATTATTCTTTCTTTGGGCGCGCTGTGCGGCGCCACCACCAACCGTTGCGTCGTACCGCGAAATTCAGGGTCGCGCACTACATCCCCTTCTATATTTATGTTTGTCCCCACCTGCCTTTCAAGTATAAACTGCCTTGGCTCAAATGAGCCCAGCCACAACATACCAACAAGCGACACGCCCGCCATCGCCGCATACACCACCACTTTTATATCGCGCGAAAACGCGAGCATCACGCACACGAGCGCGCCGATACCGATCAATGCATATATTTCCTCGACGACAAAAAGAGAACGGAGCGCAACGCCTCCGACAAAACACACCATCGCCGCAAGAAATATCCGCGACTTAGACATATCATTTATAATACCTGACAGCGCGCATCGTTGACAAACTAATATTTTATGATATACTAGAAACCCTAACAAAACCTTAAAAATTGAATACAACTAAACCTTTTAAAAGGAGGATGAAATGGCGAGGAAGAAAAGCTGGCGCGATTACACGGTAATGCAACTCATCAGAAAAACAGCGCTTAAGAAATGGACAAAAAAGAGGGGGGAGGAAAACACCTGGAAATTAACTCTTCCGCGCACAAGAAATTGGGGTAAGAATTACATAACCTTGAAAGATGCAAATCCTTTCATTGAGCTGTCTTTTGCCATAGAAGGTGCGAGCTGCTGGGAGAAAATCTCTGAAGAAAAACCTAATTTCGCAGAGCTGCGGACCATAGTGAATAAAATCATCGAATACCGCGCAAAGACGTAACCTTGCCTGCGAATAAAAAAGTGGGACTGCATAAGCAGCCCGCTTTTTTCATTTCCCGCCTTCTCCCCTGTTTTTATGTTCTATGGGTTCCTATTTCTACATTCTATTTTCTAGATTCTAGTTTCTGTGCGTCAATCCCACTCAAGCGTTCCCCCGGTCTTGTACTCGGTGACGCGCGTTTCAAAGAAATTCTTTTCTTTATTGAGATCAACCGCTTCAGACATCCACGGGAACGGATTGGGGCTGCCGTATTGCACGGACAACCCGACGCGCTGGAGCCGCCGGTCGGCGATGTATTCGATATATGTTTTAAAACTCTCGGAATTAATGCCCAAGATGCCTTTGGGGAAACAATCGGCCGCAAACGCGTATTCAAGCTCCACCGCTTTACGCACCAAACCAATGATCCTTTTTTGAAACTCATCCGTCCATAATTCCGGCTGTTCTTCTTTGATGGTGTTGATCATCTCGATGCCGAAATTGAGATGCTGGGACTCGTCGCGCATGATGTATTGGATCTGCTGTGCAGAGCCGACAAGCTTGTTTTGGCGCTGGAAACTAAACATGACCGCAAACGCGCTATAAAAGAAAACGCCTTCCATGATGAGCGAGAACACCGCAATATTTTCAAGGAATTTCTGGTCGTTCTCAAATGTCCCCGTCTTAAACGACGGATCAAAAATCCCTTCGTTAAACGACAAGATAAAGGCATCTTTGTCGTAAATGCTTTGGCGTTCGCGGTACATATTAAATATCTCATAGCTGTCCAGGCCCAATGATTCCACGATGTATTGGTATGCGTGCGTATGGATCGCTTCTTCGTACGCCTGTCGCAAACAATACATCCTGCATTCGGGCGATGTGATATGCCGATACGCCGCAAGCACGATATTATTTGCCGCAATGGAATCGGCGGTAGAGAAAAACCCGAGCACCGTTTTAAACGCTAAGCGTTCATCATCAGACAACACCGATGATGATTTCCACTGCTCGATATCCTGCTGCATGCTGATCTCGGTCGGGAGCCAGTGATTCGCGTTGCCCGTGTTATACGCATCCCACGCGAATGTGTGCTTCATGGGGTAGAGCTGTATCACATCGGCATCGGCGCCGTTGATGATGCGCCGCTTATTAATATCTACTTTTTGCGTTGTTTTTGAAATAGGCATAATAAGGGCAGAATCTAGAAATTAGAATCTAGAAGCTGAAATAAAATCATATAATGTACATATTTTCATTGCTTTCAAAATTCTAGGTTCTAGATTCTAGCTTCTGAATTCTGTCCTACTGACACGCTTCGCACGTCGGGTCTTTTATCGCGCACAATTTCGGTGCGGTCACCGCCACTGCGGGTTGTTGGACCGGCTCGGCAGCGGTGCGTTTGTGCGTCGCGCCGAACTCCGCGGTATTGACGGTCGATTTCTCCACCTGCGATACCGCAAGCGTGCGCAGGTAATACGTGGTCTTGAGTCCCATCGCCCATGCGTACATATAGATATTCGATATGTCGCGTCCCGAAGATCCTTTAAAAAAGATGTTGAGCGACTGGCTTTGGTCGATCCATTTTCCCCGCTGGGCGGCCGCGCGGATAAGCCACAGCGGGTCTATTTCAAACGCTTCTTTATACTTCTCTCTGATATGCTCCGGGATCTCATGTATGCGCGCGATACCGCCGTCATGATATTTTATCTTGCCCAAAAGTTCGTGATCCCATAACCCGAGCGACTTCAATTCTGCTACGAGATATTCGTTCACCACGATAAATTCGCCGCCTTGGTTTGATTTCACGTAGAGATTTTTATACACCGGCTCGATGGACGGGATCGCTCCGGTGATATTGGCGATCGTCGCGGTTGGCGCTACCGCCAGGCAATTTGAGTTGCGCATGCCATGCTTTTTCACCGCCGCGCGCACCGGCGCCCAATCGAGTTTCCCGCCTTTTTGGATATCGATGCGCACTCCCCGCTCCTGCTCAAGCAGCGCAACGGTGTCTTGTGGAAAAAGGCCGCGATCCCACTTTGACCCCGTGAACGTTTCGTACGCGCCGCGCTCGCGGGCAAGCTCTGCAGACGCCACAATGGCGTGATACGCGACCAACTCCATGCTTTCGTCGGCCGCCACTACGCACGCTTCGGAATCAAATCGGATGTCCATCTGATACAGCGCGTCCTGAAACCCCATGATACCGAGTCCCACGGGGCGATGTTTGAAATTCGCGTTTTTCGCTTCCGGAGTCGGGTAAAAATTGACATCGATCACATTATCGAGCATGCGCATCGCGGTGCGCACGGTGCGCTCGATCATCGCGCTGTCCATTTTTTTGTCTTTCACGTGGAGCGCAAGATTCACCGAGCCGAGATTGCATACCGCTGTTTCATCTTTTGACGTATTCAGCGTGATCTCCGTGCAGAGATTGGACCCGTGCACCACGCCCGCGTGATCCTGCGGCGAACGGACATTGCACGGGTCTTTGAACGTGATCCACGGATGCCCCGTTTCAAAAAGCATTATGATCATTTTTTTCCACAGGTCGCGCGCTTTCATCGTTTTTGTCAGCCGTATCTTCCCTTCTCGCGCAAGCGCCTCATACGCAGTATAGCGCTCCTCGAATTTTGTGCCGTAGATATGATGCAGGTCGGGTGTTTCGTCGGGAGAGAACAGCGTCCACTCCCCGTCTGCTTCCACGCGCTTCATGAAAAGATCGGGGACCCAATTGGCCGTATCCATATCGTGCGTTCTGCGGCGCTCATCACCCGTGTTTTTGCGCAGCTCGAGAAAGTCCTCGATGTCATAGTGCCACGTTTCAAGCGTCGCGCATGTCGCCCCCCTGCGCTTGCCGCTGCGATTGATCGCAAGCGTCACATCGTTTGCGATCTTGAGGAACGGAATGATCCCCTGGCTCTCCACGCCGGTCTTTTTGATAAGCGCGCCCGTGCCGCGCAAATTTGTCCAATCGGTGCCGATGCCGCCCGACCATTTTGAAAGCTGGGCGTTGTCCGCAAAACATTTAAAAATATGCGCGAGATCGTCTTCAACCGTGTTCACATAGCACGAACTCATCTGCGAATGCGGCGTGCCCGAATGAAACAGGGTCGGCGTGGACGGCACGAAATGCAGGGTCGACATGACCTCGTAAAATTCTATCGCCTTTTTCTCTTTTTCTTTTTCGTTCTGCGCGATGCCCATCGCCACGCGCATCCAAAACGCCTGCGGCGTTTCAAAGATACGCCCGGTTTTCGCATCGCGCGCAAAATACCGGTCGGCAAGCGTTTGCATGCCCAAATAATTGAACAAAAGGTCCCGCTCCGGCTGCAGCTCTTTTGCAAGCAAAGCACAATCAAACTCCGCGAGCTTGGGTGAAAGCACGCCAGCCGCGATCGCATCCTGTATGTTTTGTACAAACGCCGTGCGATACGCTTTTGCGATATCGCTCAGATCGGCATCGGCGCCTATCACGTCTTTATACAGGCCATGCAGAACAAGCCGCGCCGCGATGAACGAATATGCGGGGTCCTGCTCGATGAACGAACGCACGGTCATGACCATCACCTTACGGATATCTTTGGTAGTGATCGCATCGTACAGACCGCCTCTGCACTGGAGCGCGAGCGCATCGATATTGACCGCGTCTTCGTGCCCTTGCGCAGCTGATGCAAGCGCCGCGCGCATCTTTTTCTCGTCGAATTTTTCTTTCGCACCGGATCGTTTGACGACAAAAAGATCTCTCGCCTCAATCTTCTCAAGGAGCTTGTTCTTTTTCTCAAATCGCTCGCGCTCGCGCTCTTTTCTATATAAAATATATGCTTTCGCCGCATCGAACCACCCGCGCGCCATGAGCTCCTTCTCCACGATATCCTGTATCTGCTCTACCTGCGGCACGCCGCTCTCCCCTACGAGCGTTTCCGCGTTGCATACCACCGCTGCGGTCGCGCTCGCAAGCTCTTCTTTAGTATAAAGCGTATGCGTTGCGGCAAGCGCCTTGCCCATTGCATTGCTTATTTTATCCGCATTGAATGCAACAATATCACCGCTTCTTTTTTTGATCTGTCTGAGCATGCCTCTAAATGATAATAATACGTAATACTGATAATAATATCATGCGCGCATACCCATAGGCAACTGTGGATACCATCGCGCATGCGCACCAGAAACAAAAAACCCGCGCGCAGTGCGTACGGGCTCCGTGATACATGCAAAAACAACGGCTTACATCTTTTTCCGCCTGATAAATGCGGGGATATCCCACCCGTCATCGGGGATCTTGGTGACCTCGGGGGCAAACGTCGCCTTTGCCTTTTGTTCGGGCTTCTTTTCTGTGGCCGGCATACCGGTTGTCACCGGCACCTGCCGCACCTGCGCCTCTTTTTCTTCCGGTTTTTTGAATGCGGTTTCTGCGGGAGTGATGGAGATCGTCCGCGGCTGTTCTTTTCTTTGTGCTTGGCCCCCATGTCCCCTGCCGTCGCCAAACCCCGCCGCGATCACGGTGATCTTAAGCTCTCCTTTCTTAAGCCGTGGGTCGTTCACCGCGCCAAAAATGATCCGCGCATCGGAATCAACCGCATCGGTCACCACTTTTGCGGCCTGATGGATCTCCATCATGCCAAGGTCGCTTCCTCCTGAAATATTGAACAGCACCCCGCGCGCGCCTTCAATGGAAAGCTCGAGTAACGGCGAATTGATCGCGGCTTTTGCGGCTTTTGTCGCCCGTTCCTCGCCCGACGCGATGCCGATACCCATGAGCGCCGAGCCGGCATTCTGCATGATCGCTTTCACGTCGTTGAAATCAACATTGATGATACCGGGCAGCGTGATAAGATCGGAAATGCCCTGTACCGCTTGTTTGAGGATGTTGTCCACCATCTCGAACGAACTGAAAAACGAAGTGTCCTCGCCGATAATGGCAAATATCCTGTCATTGGGGATCACGACGAGCGCGTCGACGTTCTCCTTCAGGTTCAGCAGCCCTTCTTCCGCAAGCTTTGTGCGCTGCGCCCCTTCAAACGTAAATGGTTTTGTGGTCACCGCGATGGTAAGCGCGCCGAGGCTGCGCGCGATATCCGCCACCACCGGCGATGCGCCGGTGCCCGTACCGCCGCCAAGCCCGCACGTGACAAACACGAGATCCGCGCCTTTCAGCACCTCCTGTATCTCTTCGCGAGATTCTTCCGCCGCCTGCCTGCCGAGATCAGGGTCCATGCCCGCACCGAGGCCGCGGGTGATGTTTTTGCCGATATGGATCTTTGTCTGCGCCTGCGCGTAATGCAGATCTTGCGCATCGGTGTTGATCGCGATGAATTCCACGCCTCGGATCTTGTCGTTCACCATGCGCGTAATGGCGTTGTTGCCGCCACCACCGACGCCCACCACTTTTATTTTCGCAAATGTTTCCAAATCCGGTTTAAGACGAGCCATAGATAAACATGAAACGTAAAGCGTGAAACATGAAACTTACAATATAAGATTCGCGCTTCACGATCTGCGTTTTACGCTCTTATAGTACTATATCTTCCCTGCACAACACAAGCGCTACGGCAAAAACATTTTCAGCCACTTCTTCATCCATTCTCCGGACCGCCCCGCAGGGCCCGATGAAGGAAATATCCGCGAACCCGTGCTTTTCTCCTCCGCATCAAACCCCAAAAGACACAATCCGACCGCGGTGGCGTATTGCGGAGACGCAAGCTGATCCACTACCCCGTCAACATGTTCTGGAACACCCACGTGCGCGGGCAGTTTCAGTCGATTTTTCGCGAATTCCACCACGCCGCCCATCTGCGCGCCGCCTCCCACGATCACCACGCCCCCGGGGAACAGCGCCTGCCTGGCTATCTTTTTCAGCTCTTTTTCCACGAGATCGAATAATTCGTCCATCCGCGCTTCGATGATCTCCGCGACCTCTTTCCGCGAGATATTATCTATTTTTTCTCCCCCGTCCTCCATCATCACGTTGATCATTTCTTTTCGATTGATCGCATCGGGCCTGCACACGCCATAGCGCACCTTGATCATCTCCGCCACATCGATATCCACCTGAAGCCCGATCGCGATGTCGTTGGTGATATGCGCCGCGCCCACCGGCAGTACCGCCGCGTGGATCATGCTCCCCTCTTCGAACGCCGCGATGCCGGACGTCGTGCCGCCGATATCCAATAACAATACGCCGAGCTCTTTCTGGCGCTTGGAAAGCACCGCCTGCGCCGCGGCAACGGGCGCCGCGACGAATCCGTCGATATCAACGTTCACCGCTTCAATGCACTTTGCGAGATTGCGGATCACCGGCGCGGAACATTCGACGATGACCGTATTCGTTTCGAGCCGCTTCCCGCGCATCCCCACCGGATCCTGAATGCCCGCCTCCCCGTCAACGACATATTCTTTCGGAAGCACATGGAGGATCTCCTTGTTGGGCGGTATCGAAATGGACTGCGCCTGCGCCACCACCCGCGCGACATCATCCTCCGATATCTCTTCGTCCGCGCGAGATACCGAAACGATCCCTTTTGAATAGCGCGAAGAAACGTGCGCGCCCGATACGCTCGCATACACCGAACGCACGGCATGCCCCGCGGCATGTTCCGCTATTTTGATCGATTCTTTCACCGCGGCGGCCGCTTCTTCGTTGTCGACGATGGCTCCCTTCCGCACGCCCACCGAAGGAACCTCTCCGACGCCAACAAGCGAAAGCTGATCGCTTCCTCTTTTTTTATGGGCGATAACGGTCCTGATCGCGCTTGATCCGATATCGAGGCCGCAAATGATGGTGTCTCGTGCCATACTTCCTATATCATGAAACTTAAAACTTGAAGCATGAATCTTATGTTTTACGTTCCAAGTTCCGAGTTTTACGTTTCAGGTTTTACGTTTCAAGAGTTTAACGACTTTCTTTTGGATCTCATCTGTCTTCCGCGCTTCCTTCGCTGACCGTTCATGATCGATACCGGAAAGATGGATGGCGCCATGCGCCGCAAGCGTAACGATATGTTCTTTCCCCCGCACACCAAGCTCTCGTGCCTGTGCGTATGCGTACGGGAGACAGATCACGATCTCCCCAAGATGCTCCGCTTCGCGAGGGATATCCGTGCGCCCGCCTTCCGCGAACCGAAACGATAATACATCGGTGACCTTATCTTCCCCCTTCCACTCTCTTTCAAGCGCGCGTATTGCACGCTCTCCTACCATGACCACGCTCACTTCACCTTTCCCGCGCACGCCTGCATGCTCAAGCGCGAGCCGTACCGCCTCTTTCACTGCGCGTTCGTGCGCTCGCTTTGTGGTCATATTGCGCACAGCGACGTCAGCGTATGCTTTCATTTTATCCCAAAAGCTTTTTCTTGACAATTTGCGCGACAAGCGCCATATCCGCGCGCCCTTTGAGCTCCCGAGATAATAGCCCGAGCACCTTCCCCATGTCCTTCTCGCTTGATGCGCCCGCCTTAAGAACCGCATCCGCAACGAGCGGCGACAGCTCTTCTTCCGTAAGCTGAGCGGGCAAATACACCATGAGCGAAGCAAGCTCCTGTTCTTCTTTGTCGGCAAGCTCGTGACGCTCTGCCGCGCGAAACTGTGTTACGGAATCTCTCCGCTTCTTCACCTCGGAACCGATAACATCCATCACCTCGTCATCGGTTGGAGGCGTATCTTTTGTGCCCTTTTCTATCGCTTTGTTTTGGATCGCGGATTTGAGCATCGCGAGCGTGCCGCGCTTCACCGCGTCGCCCGATTTAAATGCGTCTTTGAAATCCGCAAGGATCTTTTCGTACAACGTCATAGTAGTGCGTAAAACTTGGAACTTGAAGCATGAATCTTATGTTTTACGTTTCAGGTTTCAAGATTCAAGTTTTATGTTTCAAGATGTTAGTCTTCCAATTTGCCGAGCTTATACAGCCGCTCGCGCTCGCGCATGACGTTCGATCGTCGTACTGCCGCAAGTTGCTTCTCCCGTCGCGTCTTCACATCCTGACGAAACCGAAGACGCCGCGATTTTTTCAATACGCCGCTCAACTGCACTTTCTTCGTAAAGCGCCGCAAGAACGCACCGATCGATTCTCCTTCTTTTCTTTTTGCTTCTATCATACAGGGGCCACCTCCTTTTTTCCTTCGGGGCTATCCGGCCACGCGAGCAGGTGCATGTGCACATGATCGATAAGCTGACCGCCCTTTCTCCCGACATTGAACGCGATCTTATAGCCGTCCTTCACGCCCACCGCTTCGGCTACCACAGGCACCGCGAACATCAGCGCGGCGATGACCGGCACATCCTCTTTCGTAAACTCATTCACCGACGCCACGTGTTTTTTGGGAACGATAAGCACATGCACCGGCGCTTTCGGACGAATATCATGAAACGCAACCAGCGCATCATTTTCAAGAATGATGTCGGACGGGATCTTCTTATTCACGATGTCGCAAAAGATACAAGAACTCATTTTAATACTATTTCCTAGCCGCGTTCTTGAGCGATTTTCTTTCACTCGCGAGGCGCGACGAGGAAATGCTAATTATATTACCATGACGAGGAGCAACAAAGCGATGAATGAAAATCGCCAGAACCCTTCGGGATACGGCCATGCTGTGCCGGATACCGCGTCGCTCCTCCTTGAAGTATGGCATATACTCCTTCGTCGTCGCTCCTTATCCCGGCGCAGCATGGACACGTATCGCGGCTGAAAAGAGTATTGAAATGGGTTCTTATCATTTTTTCAATCGTTCCTTGATCACTTTCACCACTTTTTCCATCTCAACCGATTCTTGCGCGCCGGTTTCCATTTCGCGCAATAAGATAACGCCGTCGATCGCCTCTTTCTGGCCCAAGATCAGGCTCATCTTTACGCCCAGGCGGTCTGCCGAGCGAAGCTGCGCCTTAATGCTATCCTTTCCGAACGCTTCGGCGACCACGATGCCCGCTTTCCGCAATTCTTCAAACAGCCGCAGACTTTTTTTCTTGCTCAGCACGCCAAGCTGCACCAAAAACACCTCGGGTTTATACAACGGTGGCGCTTTAATGCCTTGTTTTTTCATCACGCCGATGAGCCGCTCCATGCCAAGCCCGGCGCCCACACCAGGGGTTTCTCTGCCGCCAAGCGTTTTTGCGAGATAATCGTATCTTCCGCCGCCGCCCAGCGCGAGCTTCGCGCGCTGATGCGTTTTCTCATTCCCTCCTTCGATGTGTTCGTCTTCCAAAAACACTTCAAATACCGTCTTCGTATAGTAATCAAACCCGCGCACGAGGTGCGGGTTGAGCACATACGGCACGCCTGTTTCGTCGAGATATTCAAGTACATTCTTGAAATGGTCGTGGCACTCCTGGCAGAGATGGTCGATGAGGTTCGGCGCGTTCACGCGCATCTGTTCGCATTTCTCTTCTTTGCAGTCCAGCAGCCGCAACGGATTCTTTTTGATCCGCCGCTTGCAATCCTTGCACAATTTCGCCGTGCGCGAACGATAATACCGCAACAGTTGTGCGCGATACGTCGGGCGGCATTTCGCGCACCCGATGCTATTGATCTCGATGCTCAAGCTTTTCAGCCCGAGTTCTTCACCGACCACCAAATACATATGAATGAGCTGCGCATCATACACCGGATCCTGGTCGCCGATGATCTCGAACCCCGCCTGGTGATGCTGGCGGTATCTCCCTGCTTGCGGCTGTTCGTAGCGGAACATCGGCGCGATGTAATACAATTTCACCGGCTGCGGCAATTGCGCCATACCGTGCTCCAAAAACGCGCGCATCACGCCCGCGGTGCCTTCCGGCCGAAGCGCGAGCATATCGCCGCCTTTTGATTTGAACACGTACATTTGCTTTTCCACCACGTCAGCGGTCTCGCCTCCAGCCAGCGCGTAGATGTCCGCATCTTCGATGATAGGCGTATCGATGCGCTCAAACCCGTAGCCGAGCGCCACGCGCGCGACCACCTTGCGCACCTTTTCCCAATATTTCTGGTCCTCGGGAAGGATATCGAACGTCCCTTTCGGCGATTGAAATTGTTTTTTTGTTTTCATAAACACAGAATCTAGAAACGAGAAACTAGTATCTAGAATAGAGAAAGCAGAGTTTTTGGTTTCTTCTGTTTTCTAACTTCCAGATTCTAATTTCTAGTTTCTGTCTTTACTAAAATGCTTCCATCTTCTGGAACGGGAACGCGCGCACCAATACTTTGCCGACGATGAACTCGCGCTTCAGCGCGCCCCACCGCCGCGAATCGGACGACGCATCCCTATTGTCCCCCATCACGAAATATTCGTCGCTTCCGAGTGTTGCCGTCATGTTGCCATACTCTTCTTTCACGGGCAGATATTCTTCAGAGAGCGCGAACCCCTCCGGGTTCTCCTTATTCTTCACCGTGATGCCTTTGTCATCAAGTACGAGGATCTCCCCCGGCAGACCCACGATGCGCTTGATATAGAATTGCTTTGTGTTGTACGGATAATGGAACACGATCACATCGCCGCGCTTGGGCGAGCCGGTAAGATAGCTTATTTCATCGATGATAAGATAGTCGCCATTCTGGAACGTCGGTTCCATGGAGGCGCCCAAAACAAAGAACGGCTGAACGACGAAATACCTGATCGGGACGATGATCAGAAGCGAGACGAGCACGAGCTTGAACGTCTCAAATAAAAAAGCGCCAAGTGCCTTAAGCGTCATAGCGCGATGATATCACAAAAAACCGCTTTATGCAACACCGTTTCGGCGTGTTTCTAACCCCATTTCTTTCTGCTATGATGAGCATATGAAAGTTATTTCTCTTATCCTTAAGCTTGCCGCGGTCGGTGCGCTTGCCGCGGCAGTATTTTTCATACGCCCCGCGGCGATCTCGGGCGACCGCGCGTCGTCGCACGAGCCCCCGCTATCACTTACCAAGATCGCATTCAATTTTCTTGCCGATACCGAGGCGCCGCTGAAAGGCCAGGAGCGCGACCGCATCAATGTTCTCGTGCTTGGCATGACGGGCGTTCCCCATCCTGCGCCGTTTCTTACCGACACCATTATCATCGCGAGCATAAAACCGAGCCCCGTTAGAAGCAGTATTGCTTCTAACGGGGCAAGCACGAGCAAACTCGCTCTGCTTTCCATCCCCCGTGATTTACTTGTGAAAATCCCCGGAAGCGGCGCGCGCACAAAGATCAATGCGCTTTTTGCAATGAACGGCAAAGACCCCGCGCTGCTTGCGCAAACCATCGAAACGATCACCGGCCAGCCCATCGACTATTATCTGGTGCTTGATGTCAGCGGCACACAGCAGATCGTCGATTCTCTCGGGGGCTTGAACGTGCTCGTGCCTGATGATGTCAACGACCTTGCATTCCCCACCGATACCGGCGGCACGGAAACATTTGCCATAGAAAAGGGATGGCGCTATTTTGACGGCGCGACCGTACAGAAATATCTCCGCACGCGGCATTCGAAAGGCGGCGATTTCGCGCGCATGCGCCAACAGCAGGCGGTCATCGAAGCGCTCCGTAAAAAAGTGTTCGGACTCAACATGCTCTACGACTTCCCCACCGTGCTCTCGCTTTATCGCACGCTCACCGCGCACATCCAAACCGATATCGGCGAAAAAGAAGTAAAGCGGTTCTATGATATTGCCCAAAATATCAGCTATGATAATGTGATACATACGGTCGTCGACGGCGATCCGAAAGACGCAAGTGCACTCCTTAAGAGCAAAACAATAGAGCTTGGCGGAATGCCCGCGTTCGTGCTCGTGCCAAAGACCGGCGACTTTGATTACTACAGCATCACGGAAACCGCAACCAATATTTTTAACAAACCGTGAGGCAAAAAACACGAAGCATTCACATTGAGTGAAAGTTTCATGTTTCAAGTTTCATATTTCAAGTTTCATGTACCTCATCATTGGACTAGGCAACCCGGGCGAAGAATACGAGAACACAAAACATAATGCGGGAAGGATGGCGGTGGCCCAACTTGCCAAAAAACACGACCTTTTGCCGTTCACGTTCGATAAAAGATCAAACGCGCTGGTCGCTACGGGTAAAATAGAAAAAGAAAAGGTGACGCTCGCACTCCCCGAGACATTCATGAACAAATCGGGGCTTGCCGTCGCGGCGCTTGCGCGGTATTTCAAGGTAAAGCCGAAACTTATTTTCGTCGTGCATGACGACATCGACCTCACTGTGGGAAGGATGAAAATATCATTTGCCAAAAGCTCCGCGGGGCACAAAGGCGTGGAGCATATTATGAAGAACCTCAAGACAAACGAATTTTACCGTCTCCGCATCGGCATCGGCGGTGCGCGCAAAACAAAGCAAGCGATGGATGTCGTGCTGAAAGATTTCACGCCGAAAGAAACGCTGGAGCTGAAAAAAGTGCTCAAAAAAGCGGTGGAAGCGCTTACCTGCGCCATCACCGAAAGCCCGCAAAAAGCAATGACGCTGTATAACGCGTAAAACCTGAAGCTTGAAACATGAAGCATGGAACAAAAAGCCCAAGGATTAAATCCTTGGGCTTTCTATAACATACGATCACATGACTATCTTTTGGCTCCTACCTTCTTTTCAAGCGCTTCAACTCGCCTCTGAAGCTCCACCAATTCAAAGCGATATGCCACATTATCAAGCCGTAATTTGATCTCTTCTTGCCCTTTTTCTAAAACACCCAATCTTCGTTCTACGCCGTCAAAACGATCGTCCACGCCATCAAAGCGTTTATCCACTCCGCTAAAACGCTCATGCACCTCCTGAAATCCTCTCTGCACCATTCCCGCTATATCATCGAGCGTTGTTCCTTTTGGTTTTTTGTTTATTGCCATATGATTATTTTCACGTATACCTCTCCCTCATAGTATATTCCCTCCATTGAAAAAATCAACACAACAGGAGTACCATACAAAAGCATGCGCAAGCACAACAAAATACTGATTGCCGCGTTCATCCCCATCTTTGCCGAAAGGGATGTTTTGTGGTTTGAGGAGAACGACGAAAAGATACAACGGCTTATCGCTACCGACCCGTTCTGGGCGCGGCGCGCGACGATACTGGAAAAAGGCATACGTAGAAGCATGTCGGAATTTCTGCGCACGCTTGATGATCTTGAATATGAAAAGACCCAGCGCGTCGCGGGCGAGGGAGAATTTTCCGTTATCGGCGGCGCAGTGACGGTGTTCCCGCTCAACCTCGACCGCCCTGTGCGCATTGAATTCCTCGGGAATAGTATTGAGACGATAACCCCCCTTGAAAAAATAGACGCGACCGGCGAGCGAAAGGCGCATCTGTTGAAAAAAGAAATGCTCAAGCGTGAGATCTCCCACCTCCATAATTTAAAGGAGGGAGATTATCTCGTGCATATCGACCACGGCATCGGCATCTTTCGCGGCATTACAGAACGTGTCAGCGACAACGAAGAGAGAAAATACTATATGCTTGAGTACGCCCCTCCGCACGGGCGCCCCGAACACGACACGCTCTATGTACCCGAAGAGCAGGTAAAAAAGCTTTCCTTATATATCGGCCTCGAACAGCCGACCATCCACCGCCTTTCGGGCACCACGTGGGAACATGCGAAACGCAAGGTCACCGAAGACGCGCAAATACTCGGTAAAGAACTGCTTGAGCTGTATGCAAAGCGAACGCAGGCGACCCGCGTGCCGTATCAAACATACGGAAGTGATCAGCGCGAATTCGACAGCGTCTTTGAACATCTCGAAACCATCGACCAGCAAAAAGCGATCGAAGAAGTGTTTGCCGATATGGAGCGCGGAGAGCCGATGGACCGCCTCATTTGCGGCGATGTGGGGTTCGGGAAAACAGAGGTTGCCTTACGCGCCGCGTTCAAAGCGGTGCATTCGGGAAAGCAGGTCGCGCTCCTGTGCCCCACGACCGTGCTTGCCGACCAGCACTTTGAAACATTTGCCAAACGGTTTGAAAAGTTCCCTATTACCATCGCGATGCTCTCGCGATTTGAAAGTAAAAGCGCCCAGCGCGAAACGCTCGCGAAACTCGCACAAGGCACGGTCGATATCGTCATCGGCACGCATCGCGTTCTTTCACCCGATGTACAATTTAAAAACATCGGGCTTGTCATCATTGATGAAGAACAGCGTTTCGGCGTGCGCCAAAAAGAAACGTTCAAGAAGCTGCGCGAAAGCATCGATGTGTTGAGCTTGTCCGCAACCCCTATTCCGCGCACGCTCTACCTCGCGCTTTCGGGCCTGCGCGGCATCAGCGTTATCAACACTCCCCCGCCCGCGCGCCAGCCAATAGAAACATTCGTATTACCCTACGACAAAGCGATGGTAAAAAAAGCCATTGATGAAGAACTCGCGCGCAAAGGACAGGTCTATTTTTTGCACAACAGAATAGAAACGCTTGAAGCAGTGAAGCGCTCGCTTGAAGAGCTGGTGCCGGGCGCGCGCTACGGCATCGTGCACGGAAGGACCGGCGAGCTCGCCCTGCGTAAAGCGATGCATGATTTTAAAGACGGAAAATTTGATGTGCTGGTCGCCACCACTATCATTGAGAACGGGCTTGATCTGAAAAACGCGAACACGCTTATCGTGGAAGACGCGGGACGACTCGGCCTTTCGCAGGCATATCAAATACGCGGGCGTATCGGCAGGTCAGACAAAAAAGCGTATGCGTATTTCTTTTATTCCGCGCAGAAACTCGGCGAAACCGCGCGTAAGCGACTTGAAGTGCTTGAAGAAGCGCGCGAGCTCGGCTCGGGCTATTTCATCGCCCAGCGCGATCTTGAGATACGCGGCGCGGGCAACATTCTCGGTAAAAAACAATCGGGCGCCGTGAACACCGTCGGTCTTAATCTCTATTGCCACATTCTGAATGAAGCGATCGAGCAGCTGCAAGATTAATAATATCTTTGAATTCGCGGATAACAAATTAAATAAAATACTGGGAGAAAATAATAGAGAATAGCGCTCACTTAACACGCAATATCAGTAAATACCAAGAAAATTTTTATCTATTTCTTTTCTTTAATTATCTTTTTAAAATTACAATAAAAAAGACGTTAGTGCAATCTGCACTAACGTCTTGATACAGCGTTACTTCGTAGGGGAATAAACCCTCCTCCATTCGTTTTCCCCGTCAACCATCTTATCATCAACCTCCTTAATGTCCCATGGAACACCAAACCATGCCAGATATAGCTTGCTATCTTTTTCATAGATAAGGCAAGCCGCCAAACCGAACCCTTTTCCAAACGATACTTCCCATACCTCTCCTGGTTTAGGTGTTTTTGCCACAATATCACCTCCTTTAAAAGAGCTTTTTAAATAAGAAAATAATCTTCAAATCCACCCCTATCTCATTTTTAATGTACTAAATATCTATGATCGTATATAAATGTTACTTGAGTTTATACCTTTTAACATAAAAATCAAGGGGTAACTTTGGGTATCGCGAAAATGTTAGGTGGTGCTGTTACGCGAATCATTTGCGAATAAAACACATAATATTGTATTTTATCCGAACTTTGCATATGTATTATCATTGCGCCGTTCGATAGCGAGGATCGATATAGCGCCGTTATTATCCCGATAAATGATCCGTATACTCCCCTTGCGGATACGAAAGATGTCTTTTCTTGCCTTGAGCTTTTTCACTTCAACGCCTCGCACATCTTTCCGCAAAATCTTTTCCAATATCTCCTTCACCCATACTCTCTCTTTCGCGGAAAGTTTTGCAAGTTCCTTTTCAATCTTATCCATGATTACAGGCGTGATAAGAGATCATTAATAGCAACGCCGCCTTTTTTGATACGGGTAAAATCGATCACCGACTCCCACTGCCCATTATCCTCTTCCGGTGAAGATATCTTAAATACGGGCTGAGACCGGCGCACCACAACAAAGGACCTCCCTTTGCGTACTTGGGAAATATATTCCTCGATATTTTCCCGCAATTCCTTGAGCCCCACGATAGATGTTTTCATATATAAAGGTTATCTTAAGATAACCTTGTAGTCAATGCCCGCCTGTAAATGAATTTCCCGCCACCTCTCGCAATTCTTTCTTGATTCTTAACGGAAGTGCAGCCTTTCATTAATTATATAGATAGATGGGCGTGAACGGATGTTCCCGTTTTGTCTGATTCCGACGATAGTCGGAAAAAGCTACAAAACGCAATCCCGTCTTCCTTATATAAGAAATGACGGGAAAGAAAGAATTGCGAGAGGTGACGGGTGATCTTATGATGCATAATTTGTACACTCAATGCATGTTTGCTACTATTATATAATGGACATCACAGAGATTTCTATTGCAAGCGCGAAATATCCAGAAGGCCTGCGGCATATCGCGGTGCCTCCGGAGAAGTTATACATTCGGGGGGAACTGCGCGAAAGCGATGCGAACGCGGTCGCCATCGTCGGCTCGCGCAGGTGCACGCACTACGGCAAACAGGTCTCCTACGATCTTGCCAACGCACTCGCTCGCCGCGGCATCACCGTAGTGTCGGGTATGGCGCTTGGCATCGACGCGGAAGCGCACAAAGGAGCGCTCGATGCGGGCGGCAGAACCATCGCGGTACTTGGCACGGGGGTTGACGACGCTTCGATATACCCGCATACTCACAAACCATTGGCGGAACGGATCGTACAGGCGGGCGCGATGCTCTCGGAATTCGAGCCGGGCACGCCCGCCTATCCGGGCAATTTCCCCCAACGCAACCGCATCATTTCAGGGCTTTCCTATGGTACGGTGATCGTGGAGGCGGATGAGAAAAGCGGGTCGCTTATCACCGCACGCTTCGCGCTGGAACAAGGCAAAGAGGTGTTTGCGGTGCCGGGACAGATCTACTCGCGCACGACGCGCGGCGTGCACCGCCTTATTCAGGAAGGCGCGAAGCTCATCACCTCAATCGAGGACATTCTTGAGGAGCTGCCACAACTTGCGGCATCCGCGGTTACACAGCAAGATACGACGCTCACCGAGGACGAACTGCGCATCATTGAGCTTATCGCGCGCGAGCCCGCACACGTCGATCAGCTCATCGAACAACTCGCGCTCCCCTCGCACACAACCATCGGCATGCTTGCCATGCTCGAATTAAAAGATAAAATACAGCTTATCGGAAACAACACGTATGCCATCAAAGAGTAAAAATAAAAAAGACATCAAGCTCGTCATTGTCGAGTCGCCGACCAAAGCGAAGACAATAACGAAATTCTTGGACAGCACGTACTTCGTGACGTCTTCGTTCGGCCATATCCGCGACCTGCCGAAATCAAAGATCGGCGTGGATGTCGAACACGACTTCGAGCCGCATTACATCATCCCGCGCCTCGCCAAGCCGCGCGTCAAAGCGCTGAAAGAGCAGGCAAAGAAAGCGTCAGAGATCATCCTCGCGACTGACGAGGACCGCGAAGGCGAAGCGATCGCGTGGCACATCGCCCAGATCCTGGATCCCGAAGCTCAAACCGTGAAACTGAAAGCGCGCACCGTGAAACCTAAAACGCAAGTTCCAGGGTTCAAGATTCAAGATTCAGGGGCGCCGATTCAAGATGCGGGATTAAAGATCCCTGTTTCAAATATGAAGCGCATCACCTTTCATGAGATCACCAAGCCCGCGATCGAAGAAGCGCTCACGCGGCCGCGCGTGCTTGATATGAACCTCGTGAACGCACAGCAAGCGCGGCGCGTCCTCGACCGGTTGGTGGGCTACGAACTCTCTCCGTTCTTATGGAAAAAACTCGTGCGCGGCCTTTCTGCCGGTAGAGTGCAATCGGCGGCGCTCCGTATCATCGTAGAACGCGAAGAAGAAATTAAAAAGTTCATCCCGCAACCATACTGGACGGTCGAAGCGCAGCTAAAAACAAAAGCGAAGCAGGAAGAATTCCCCGCATCCCTTATTTCCATCGACGGAAAAAAGATGGAAAAATTCGATATCAAGAACGCCGATGAAGCGGACGCGCTGGTGCGCGCGCTAAAAGACGCCGCATGGCACGTTTCCCATATCACAAAAAAAGAATTCAAAAAAACGCCTCCTCCTCCATTCACGACGAGCACCCTCCAGCAGGAAGCGGGGAAAAAGATACGCTTCTCCGCGAAGCAAACCATGATGGCGGCACAACAGCTCTATGAAGGCGTGGAGCTGCCCAGTGAAGGGAGCGTCGGCCTTATCACCTATATGCGCACCGATTCGGTGCATTGTTCCGAAAACGCGATCACGGAAGCAAGAAACGTTATCACGCAGACATTTGGCAAGAATTTTGCGCTTGCGGAGGCACGAAAATTCAAAACGAGATCGAAAGGCGCGCAGGAAGCGCACGAAGCGATACGCCCGACCGACCCGAAACGCCACCCCGACAGCATGAAGGACCAGCTTTCCGCAATGCAGTGGAAACTCTACAATCTCATCTGGCGGCGATTTATCGCCTCGCAAATGGAACAGGCGGTCTTTGACACCACCGCTATCGACATCGCGGCAACGGAAACCGCAAACAAAAAAACATATGTGTTCCGCGCGAACGGCGTCACCAAAAAATTCGCCGGTTTTCTTGAGGCGTATCCGATGAAATTCGAAGACACCATCCTCCCCGATATGGCGGAGCGCGACGCGCTTGATGCAGCCGCGGTCCATGCGGAAGCGCATGCCACCCAGCCGCCGCCGCGGTATTCGGAAGCATCGCTCGTGAAAGCGCTTGAAGAGCACGGCATCGGCAGGCCGTCGACCTATGCTCCCACTATCAGCACCATCCAGGCGCGCGGCTATGTCGAAAAGAACAAAGACCGCCGCCTCGCCCCGACAGAAATGGGGGTGAAGGTGAATGCCATGCTCGTGGAGCATTTCCCGCAGATCGTGGATATCGCGTTCACCGCGAAGATGGAAGAAGACCTCGACAGCGTTGCGGAAGGGAAAGCGGTATGGCAAAAAACGATCAGGGAATTTTACGAGCCGTTCCATAAGAACCTCGAGCTCAAATATGAGGAAGTGAAAAAAGAAGTGACGGACGAAAAAACGGACGAGGTGTGCGAAAAATGCGGCAGCCCGATGATCATAAAAATGGGACGGTTCGGCAAATTCCTCGCATGCTCTAAATTCCCCGAATGCAAGAACACCAAAACGATCAAAAAGACGATCGGCATGCGCTGTCCGCTCTGCAACGAAGGGGATGTCGTTGAAAAAAGAACAAAGAAAAAAAGGACGTTCTGGGGGTGCTCGCGTTACCCCGCCTGCACATACGCCTCATGGGAAAACCCGCTTAACAAGAAAAAAGAAGAGCCCGCGCCCGCAGAACCCGAGGAAGAGGAGTCCTCCGCGACCGAAGAATAGATCTACCGCTTACCATCAGCTATTACCGTGAATTCTTTCTTTAATCCACTCGCGCCCTTTTATAAGAATACTAATGAAGGGCTGCGCTTCCGTTAAGATAAAAGAAAGAATTCACGGTAATAGCTGAAAGCGAGGTCTGTGTATAAAAATTTGTTTCGTAATTCGAGGGTATATGGAAGCGCGCGATATAACGGAAAAACTGAAGAATCGAAGCACTGAAGAGATCGGCCTCATCGAAAAAGCGTTTCGCTTTGCGCAAGAAAAACACGAAAATGAGGTTCGCTATTCCGGCGAGCCGTATTTCACACACCCGTACGCCGTCGCCAAAACCCTTGCCGGCATGCATCTGGACACCAATACTATTATCGCCGGACTACTGCACGATGTATGCGAATCTGCTTCAGAAGAGGAAAAAGAGGCGCGCAAAAAAGAGATCGAAAAGAAATTCGGAAAAGATGTCGCGTTCCTCGTAGAAGGCGTCACGAAACTTGGGAAGCTCCGCGCGCACGGCGAAGAGCGGTATCTGGAGAATATGCGCAAAATGTTCCTCTCTATCGCGCAGGATGTCCGCGTCGTCCTCATCCGCCTGGCCGACCGCCTCCACAACATGCAAACGCTCGCCGCAGTCCCCCAGCACAAACAAAAGCGCATTGCCGACGAAACGCTTGAGATCTATGCGCCGCTTGCCGGCCGCCTCGGTATGGGAAAGCTGAGAGGCGAGCTCGAGGACCTTGCGTTCCCCTTTTCCTACCCGAAGGAATACGATGCGCTCATCGATAAAATAAAGGAACGGCGCGAGCATAAAGAGGTATACCTCGCAAAAGTAAAATACAAACTGGGAGAAGAATTAAAAAAAGCGAGGGTTGCCGTGACGTCCATAGACGCCCGCGTAAAACATGTTTTCAGCTTATACCGAAAACTGCAAAAACATAATAACAATCTGGATGACATCTATGACATCGTGGCGCTCCGCATCATCGTAAAAAATATCGAGGATTGTTATGCGGTGCTTGGCATCGTCCACAAGCTCTGGCGGCCGCTGCCGGGAAAGATAAAAGATTATATCGCCCTCCCGAAACCGAACGGCTACCAAAGTATTCATACTACGGTGTTTTGCGTCGACGGCGAGATCACCGAATTCCAGATACGCACGGAAAAAATGCATGATGAAGCGGAGCACGGCATCGCGGCGCACTGGATCTATACGCACCAGGGAAAACCGAAGGCAGGCGGCGTGGTGAGTAAAAGCTTAAAATGGGTCGCGCAAATTCGGGAATGGCAAAAAGAGGCGGAGGGCACGAAAGAATTTTTGGAAAACCTGAAGATCGACGTGTTTAAAAACCGCATCTTCGTCTTCACGCCCACCGGTGATGTCATCGACTTGCCCGATGGCGCAACGCCCGTTGACTTTGCCTACCTCGTGCACTCGGAGATCGGCAATCATTGCGCAGGCGCGAAAGTAAACAACAAGATGACATCGCTCGACCATCCGCTCAAAAACGGCGACAAATGCGAGATCATCGTCCAAAAAAGCAAAAAACCGTCCCAATCATGGCTTGCGTTCGTCAAAACGAACTACGCAAAAAGCAAGATCAAGGCGGCACTTGAGAAGAAATAGGAGCAGCTTTGCATGCTCACTCGCGTGATGCCTGCTCAAAATAGTGGAAGTCTATATCGAAACCAAGGTTTTCTTTGAAATATTCTTTCACCTCCTCATCGGATTTCAAATTAAGCCTGTTCTCACCAAGAAATAGATCAAAATAATTCTGTTTGAATTCATCTAATTTTTGATCGAAGCTCCCCTCTTCCTCAAGCGGCTTTATAAATACGTAGCCGTTCTTGGAAAATATTTTCGTTCCCCCTTTAACGGATTCTTCATATTTTAAAAAGCCCTTTATGTCGCCGGCGCTGGGCATCAACCCCGCAACAAAACAATCTGGCAACTCCTCCTTATTTTCTAACGTGGATCGGGTTGGATGATAGTGTCCAAAATATTCCCCATCGAAAATAATGCTGCCGTTCCTTAATGTATCGCCTATACCGATAGAAATAAGATCATCGCTGTGCCTCGTGATTGAGATTTCAAATGCAGGATCACCATGAGAGAAATTTTCCATGATTGCCTGTAATTCATCCGGCAAAAACACCTCTTTTGTAAAGAAAAGATTAACTTTCTCTCCACTATAATTGCTATACTGAGGCAAAACCCTCTCTATTTCTTCAATATTCGCAACGACAATCGGTTTCTCTACAGAATTCTCCGGCATATGGGCGAGCCATGCATCAAATCCATTTCGCTCCTCTTCAGAAGGCTCATATGTGTATATTTTTTCAATCACCGCGATCTTCTCTTCAGTAACATCCTCTCCCCCCTCCTCTTTGGTCTTTATCTCGTTCCTCATTCTCTGTATCTCCTCATCCCTTGCCTGCTTTTTTTCGAAATTTGGCATTTCAGAAATTATTTTTCAGTTATCTTTTTTACAATATTGCGCAAGTCCTCGTTCGAGAAATATTTTATGACGATCTTCCCGCCGTCGCTCACGTGCTTTCCCGGCTCGATCGTCACTTTCGTGCCAAGATGCGCCTCGAGCTTCACCACCATGTCTTTGGTAAGCGCATCAAGCGTCAGCGCCGACTTGCTCGGCGTGCTTTTGTATTTACGCGCCGCGACTTCCGCGTGACGGGCGGAAAGTTTTAATTCCTTTATCTCTTTCCACAGCTTCAGCCGCAATTCATCGGTCGGGAGCGCAAGGATCGCGCGCGCGTGATTTTCCGAAAGCACTTCGTTCTTGATATCTTCCTGGATCGGCTGGGGAAGCGTGAGCAACCGCATCGTATTCCCCACCGACTGCCTGCTTTTGCCGATCTTTTTGCCGATGTCTTCTTGTTCCATGCCGTACTCATCCACAAGCCGCCGATATGCCTGCGCAAGCTCGATCGGGTTCAGGTTTTCGCGCTGAATGTTCTCAAGCACCGCAAGCCGCAAATTCTCCTGATCGGTCGGGATGTCTCGAATAAGCGCGGGGACCTCTTTCATCCCTGCTATTTTTGACGCGCGCCATCGTCGCTCGCCTGTCAGGATCTGGAAGCGTGGCGCGCTTTCGCTGTTTTGTACGCGCGACACGATGATCGGCTGCAACACGCCATTCTCTTTTATCGATGTGGCAAGATCCTGCAACGCCTCGTCATTGAAGCTTTTGCGCGGCTGCAGAGGATTTGGCTGTATTTGGCTTACCGGAAGATAAAACACCGTGTCCCGATGTTCCGAGGTCGCCGCAGGGATCATTTTTTCTCCTGCCGCGCCCGCTGCCGGTTGTTTTGGTTGAATAAGTGAAGAAAGCCCTCTCCCTAATGCCATAGTATAAAGTTAAAAGTTTATAAAGTCCTTAAAGCCTATAAAGCAGGGAAGAATATTACTTTCGACTTTACAGACCTTTTACTTGTTCTATTATTTCTTTTGCGAAATTTTTATATGCAAGCCCGCCTTGCGACCACCATTTATACTCCATGATCGTCTTGCCGTAACTGGGTGCTTCTGCCAAAGATACGGAACGCGGGATCACTGACTCAAATACATGCGCGGGGAAATTCTTCCGCACCTCGTTCGCCACCTCCTGGGAAAGTTTGTTTCGTTTGTCGTACATCGTGAGCACCGCGCCCATGACCGATATCGTGGGGCTGATGTGCTCGCGCACCAGCTCGATCGTGCGCAACAGCTGTGAAAGCCCCTCAAGCGCGTAATACTCGCATTGCACCGGGATGATCACTTGCTGTGCCGCGACCAGCCCGTTGATCGTCAAAATACCAACAGACGGCGGACAATCAATAAGTACGAAATCGTAGTCCGATGCGACCAATTGCACCACCTCAAAAAGCTTGAACTCGCGGGAAGACGCGCTGATGAGCTCCACCGCCGCGCCCGCAAGATCGATCGACGAAGGCAGAATATCAAGGTTCTCGATTTTCGTGTGAAGGATCGCTTCTTTCGGGTTAAGCCCCTCCGTGATGCAGTGGTACAAGCTCATTGTAGCATGCCCGTGCGGGAAACCAAGTCCCGATGTGGCGTTTGCCTGCGGGTCGAGGTCTATCATGAGCACCTTCTGCCCGAGCGACGCAAGATACGCTCCCGTATTCACGGCGGTAGTGGTCTTTCCAACCCCTCCTTTTTGATTGCAAAACGCGATGGTGAGCGCCATTGATGATGATATGCTTCTTCACTATACCGTGAACAAGATGCGTTGACAACACGCGGACAAATCAGTAATCTAGAAGGAAGTTTTGGAGGAATTTTATTGAAAAGAGGTATGCCCGGGTGGTGGAATGGCAGACACGCACGACTCAAAATCGTGTGCCGCAAGGCATGAGAGTTCGACTCTCTCCCCGGGCACCAACGACGAACCGCACATTACAAACACAATACAAGGAGGAGATATGAAGATCGCAAGAATTCTTATGGTGGCGGAGGCAAGCAGATCAGCGCCGGACGAACTGTCACTGCGCGTTGTGTTCCTCGATGATCCCCACAAAGATCATTCTCAAGAAGATGAAGCGTCTTTTCTGATATTGGACAAGAACACCGCTCGGCGCTATGGCATTCCGTATTCGCTTGATGCATTCGGAAAAGAGATCGTCTGCACGCTTACAAGTTGTCCGTACCCGCTCACCGAGCCGATCGAAAATAATATCCTCGTGCTTAAAGAGATCCGCGAAGAAAGAAGGAGCGGACATCACTGCACCACTTTCAGTATTCCTCCTTTCCAAACAGAAACTGAAGAATGTTACACGCTAAAACTTGTAACCCCCGGCAAAGGCGGCTTGCAACACCGTTTGCCTCCGCGCCCTTTCTACGAGCTCATTTTTGAGCTCACTAAGAAAGAATGCAGGGAGCACAAAAACCTTCCGCAGGATTCAGTATTCGCAGTCGAATTCCATCTCAAACCGTAACTCCACGACATACAAAAAAGGCGACCCATTCCATTGGGCCGCCTTTTTATTATACTACCGCGCTATGCGCTTTCTCCAGCTTTGCAATGCCATAGTGCTCAAGCCGGGCAAAAAATGTTTCGATGTCGCTTTGGTATCGCCGAAACACCTGATGCGGCAGACCATACAGAAGTTTTTCTTTGATCTCTTTCGCCGCTTCCTTCCACACGGGAACATCCAGCACGAGCGCGTCCGCCTGCGTGAATTTCTTCATCGCAAACAATAATTCCTTCGTGCGCTCAAGCACATCCTTGTTCGGATCTTCCCGCACGTACTCTCCGATGAGCGCGCCGATGATGATCTGCTTGGCATCATCGGACATACAGCACACATCTCTCACCGCGGTCGCGAAATGCTCTGCGAGGCGGCTTTCATCTCCTTGCTGATCAAAAAACTTCTTCTTTGCGTCGGTCTGCATACGCCTCTCCTTTTTTTATGCGTGAAGTATTTTAAATTCAAAAGAACTGTTCTCACACCATAGAGAAAAGCCGCTCAAAAGTCAACGGATCTTGTATACTTATCCTCTTACCTCTTCTCCTCCGTTCGCTTCTTCGCTTTTTTCGCGCTTGATGACGCGCCAATGATAGAGATACAATGGCAACCCGACAAGGATAAACGAAAGCGCCGTCGCCGCCTCTCTCTGCCGCTGTGAAACGACAGGGTCAAACTGCTCCTGATTTTTCTTCCAATTCGCATACATAACAAGCCATTCCTGCATCGCTATCTTTTCGTCTTCGGTAAGGTTTTCTATCTTCCCCTCCTTCACCGCCGTCTCAATGCGCTTCTCCGTAATGGCGGGCATCGGCGGTTGCTTGCTCCACATGCGCTGTTCTTCATCGGCCTTAGTGAACACCCACGCCTTGAGCCCCATATCTACGAATCGTACTCCCCCGATAACCACAAGCACCAGCCCGACCAGCGAGAACGTGTATAAATAAATTGTCCTGATGAGCGTATTTTTTTTGAACATAGTAGTTCCGCTAGATGATAATATTAATAAGCCGATCTGGTACGAATATTTTTTTACAGATCTCCTTTCCTTCGATATGTTTTTTTACATTTTCACTTGCCGTCGCTTGCTGCATCGCTTCGCTTTCTGAAATGCCTTTTTGCACGCGGACCACATCCCGCACCTTGCCGTTTATCTGTATGACAAGATCAAACATATTCTCCACAACTAATTTCTTATCGAATTTCGGCCATGTCTGCGCGTGCACCGATCCTTTTTTCCCGAGTATTTCCCACATCTCTTCCGCAAGGAACGGAGCGAACGGCGCAAGCAACAACACAAACATTTGACAATTGATCTTTGACATTTGACTCTGCTTCTCCATTTCATTAAGCAATATCATCAATGCGCTGATGGCGGTATTGAAATGGAAGTGCTCGATGTCTTCCGTCGCCTTTTTTATGGTTTTATGCACCGATCGCTCCAACTCACTGTTTTGGGATTTTGCCGGAGTAGCTTTCTTTATTCCTGCCGTCGCTCGAACTATCTTATGCACCCGCTCCAAAAAACGCACGATGCCAGCAATGCCCTGCGTGTCCCATGGCTTCGCGTCTTCAAGCGGTCCCATGAACATCTCATACATGCGCAACACATCCGCGCCATGCTGATCGACAATGGTGATCGGATTGATGACATTCCCTTTTGACTTCGACATCTTTTGTTTATCCGGACCCAGGATAAGCCCCTGATTGATGAGCTTATGGAACGGTTCTTTTTTGGACACGATGCCGATATCATATAAAACCTTATGCCAGAACCGTGCGTACAACAAATGGAGTACCGCGTGCTCCGCGCCGCCCACATACACATCCACCGGCGACCAATATTTTTCCTTTTTCGGATCAACAAGCGCCTTCTTATTCTTCGGATCCATGAACCGCAGATAATACCAGCACGACCCCGCCCACTGAGGCATCGTATTCGTTTCCCGCCGCGCAGGACCGCCGCACCGCGGACACTTCGTTTTCACCCATGTGTCTATTTTTGCAAGCGGCGACTCCCCTGTGCCGGACGGCTCATAGCTTTTTACGTTCGGCAATTTCACCGGCAATTGTTTTTCAGGCACCGCGATCCAGCCGGGATTCAGCAATTCTCCTTTGGAGAATGTGCTACTTTTGACTTTTGACTTTTGACTTTTGACTTCATCGGCGCAGCATTCACAAAAAACAAGCGGGAACGGCTCACCCCAATACCGCTGCCGCGCAAAGATCCAATCATGCAATTTGTAATTCACCACTTCTTTTCCTTTCACGAACCGCACGATCTCCGTGCGCGCAACAGCCGATGTCATGCCGGTGAACTTGCCTGAGCGGATGAGCACGCCATCATCCGTGAACGCTTTTTTCATGCGCGTCGCAGCCGCAAGCGCTTCCGGGAACTCATGCGTTCCCATGGCAAGGAACGTGAAATGCCCGCCATGCGGCAGCCATAACGGCTTCACTCCGAGCGCCTCCCCGAACAAACGCGCACTTTCCTTGATGCGGTCGATATCATCGTCAGCGACAATGATCTCAATATCATCCGCGAGCGTTCTCACGCTTGCATCGATATCGAACGCGTAGAGCTCTTCCAGACGCGCCGTTTCTTCTCCCTTGAGCACTTTGCTTGGTGCGATCAAGATCAATTTTTTCACTTTCCTCTTGCGCTCGCCGAGCCACCGCATCAAAAATGAACATGCGGCGCTATGTCCGACCAGAATGCTCTGCTCCCCGACCGGCAGTTTTTCGAATTCTTTTTTCCATTCTTCATGCCGCGGCGCCCACGGCGTCGGCATGGACGGCGCGAATGTTTTGACGCCGCGCGCCTCCATTGTTTCTTTCAACCATGGCAGCCAATGACGCTCGTTATCAGGAAGATACCCCGCTTCTTGCCGTCTGTCTTTTTGCGGAGAGCCGTGCACAATGATGCAATTTGCATCTGCGGAAACAACAACATCTTCTATCGGCAACCCATGCGCCTGTGCAAATGCAAAATCGCGCTCGTCATGCGCGGGCACCGCCATCACCGCTCCCGTACCGTATCCGCCAAGCACATAGTCGGCGACATACACGGGAATCGCGCGCCCATTCGCGGGATTCACCGCCTTCACGCCCTCAAGCCGCACGCCGGTCTTCCCTTTTGCCTCTGCGGTACGCTCAAGATCGCTTTTATTTTTCGCCGCGACCACATACGCGCTTACCTCTTTATAATTCTCAATGCCTAAGATGTTTTCCTGCACCAGGGGATGCTCCGGCGCAAGCACCGCATATGTTGCGCCGTACAACGTATCTGCGCGCGTCGTAAACACCGAAACAGCGCTCGGAAACACCCTCCCCGTCTTCACCGCATCCCGCACGCCTTCAAACATCTCCACAAACTCATCGTGCCCGTATTCTTTCGGCATCTCGTCCACGCTCTGCCATTTCAATTCATGCCCGGTATTGGCCGCAGGCTTCGCATTTTTCTTCTTCATGCGAAACACCAGCAAGGGAATGTTCCCTTTGCCTGCTTTAGGGTGGAAATATCCCAAAAAGCCGAGATATTCGACGTCGCGCGCGCCAAACCCCGCTTCTTCTTCGATCTCTCGCATCGCCGCTTGCACCATGTCCGTATCTTCGCGCTCTATTTTCCCCCCGGGAAAAAGCCACTTTCCTGCAAACGCGCCGCCCTTCCTCCGCTCAAGCAATGTTTCCCCTTTCTCATTGATGCACGCAAAAAGAACCTTATCTTGCTTCTCATGATACACGCGGAAATCAAGCTCCGCCCCTTCGGATCTCCCGATCCAATTGCGCTGCATCGATTTCAATTGCTCCGACCACTCCAACCCATCGAGATCTTTCAAAAGCCTATCGGCATACGTTGTGATCTTGAGCATCCATTGGCGCAGATTGCGGCGCTCCACCACCGTGCCGCACCGCTCACACACGCCATTCCCCACCACCTCTTCATTGGCAAGCGCCGTTTTGCATGACGGACAAAAATTGATGGGCACTTCCGCTTCATAGGCAAGCCCGCGCTCGAACAGTTTCAAAAATATCCATTGCGTCCATCGGTAGTAATCAGGATCGGTCGTGTTGATCTCGCGCGCCCAGTCATACCCGAGCCCCACCGCATCCATTTGCTTCTTGAAATTCGCGACGTTCTTTTTTACCACCTTCGCGGGATGCACTTTATTCTTGATCGCGAAATTTTCCGCGGGCAGGCCGAATGCGTCCCACCCCATCGGATGCAGGACATTGTATCCCTGCATGCGCAAAAAGCGCGCGTAAATATCCGTCGCCACTTCCCCTTCCGTGTGCCCGACATGCAACCCCTCGCCGGACGGATACGGGAACATGTCCAACACGTATCGTTTTGGTTTTTTTGAGCCGTCCTGCGCCGCATAGAGCTTTTTGTTTTTCACCCATGCGCGCGCCCATTTCCGCGCCAGTTTTTTATGATCGTAGCTCATGAATGATTAAAATAGCATAACACTTTACAAAAATTTTTCAAGCAAGCGAACTCATACATCGTCCTTGAACAATGCTTCGGTTTTTATTATAATAGCTTTATGGGAAAACAAAAAATACCAGAGCAGGAAATTAAAACCATCGTCCGACTCCGCGAAACTGGGCATACACTGCCAGAAATCAGAAAAATCATCCCCAGGGGAAATGGGACTATATTTAAATATATAAAAAATGTTACTATCCTACCCGCATATAAAGAGACGTGGGAAGCAAAACGCGGCGGAAGCAAGGCTTTATCCATAAAAAACTGGACTGAAGCGCAACAAAAGGCAAACGTAATTATTCCTCATATCAATGCAAAAGAGAAAATTATTATTGCCGCGTGCTTGTATTGGGGCGAAGGAACAAAGGGTGATTTCAGCTTATCAAACACTGATCCAATTCTTATAAAAACATTTGTTACATGCTTGAAAGAAATTGGAGTAACGAATAAAGATCTGAGAATAACAATTAGAACATATGAAGACCTGGACCGGGAAAAAGTTATTGCCCATTGGGCAAAGATAGTCGGCATTCCTAAAAAGCAAATATTGGGCATAAACGTGTTAAAAGGAAAGAAGCATGGAAAACTTCAGTATGGCATGTGTAGAGTCAGGGTGACAAAAGGCGCCCGATACCTTAAGCTACTTCAAAGCACAGTGAAAACGATTGCCAAACAAATTTCTTCCAGCCCTTGTAGTTTAATGGATAGAACACCTCACTCCTAACGAGGCAATGGCGGTTCGATTCCGCCCGAGGGCACAAAAGGTACGGGCCATTAGCTCATTTGGTAGAGCGCTTCCATGGCATGGAAGAGGCGACCGGTTCGAATCCGGTATGGTCCACAATCAAACTTTCTTTTGAAAAATGAAGAATATTTTTTACAAAGTCATAAGTCCATTCAGAACCACATATTGGTTTGTTTTTCGTCCGAAAACGATGGGCGCAAAATGTCTCATTGAGCATAACGATAAATTTTTGATGATACGCAATACCTATGGCCGCAAGCACTGGACATTTCCGGGTGGCGGCGTAAAAAAGAGTGAAGCGCCCGAGAAAGCCGCACAACGGGAAGCCCACGAAGAAGTCGGCATCGCACTTGAAACACTTATCCCCATCGGCCAATACTTCAACACAAGGCAATATAAAAGAGATACTGTATATTGTTTCCATGGAAAAACTCACAATACCTATTTCAAAATTGATAACGATGAAGTTTTAGAAGCTGCTTGGTTTTCTATTGCGGATATTCCCGCAATGAGGTCGCGTTCAGTTGATGCGGTGTTAGATTTGTATGCCAATTCCCTAAAATAAAATAATTCCTATGCAAAAAAGAGCATTTATAATTCACGGCTGGGGCGGTTATCCCGAAGAAGGATGGTTCCCATGGTTAAAGCAAGAACTCGGAAAAGAAGGCTTTGCAGTGAACGCTCCTGCCATGCCAGAACCAGGAGAGCCGGTTATTGAAAAATGGGTTTCGCATCTTTCTCGTGTTGTTGGAGAGCCCGATGAAAACACATACTTCATCGGGCACGGCATCGGGTGCCAGGCCATCCTCCGTTATATGGAAAGTTTGCCGGCTGATGCAAAAGTCGGCGGTGCGATTTTTGTTGCGGGGTTTTTCACGCTCACCAATGTAGATACCGATGAAGAAAAAGAAATAGCAAAGCCGTGGCTTAAAACACCGATCGATTTCGAAAAGGTGAAACAGCATACGAAAAAGTTTTTTGCCGTATTTTCCGACGATGATGAAGTTGTGCCCATAGATAACAAAGAATTATTTGAACAAAGATTAGGCGCAATAACAGCGATCGAGCACGGTAAAGGACATTTCGGCGGAAGCGATGGAATCACGGACCTGCCTGGCGTATACGAAGTACTTTTAAAAATGGCCAATGGGAAGCATCGGCGGGCACGCGTACTCAATCCCATAAAACACATATTCTACACAACTTCAGAAAAAGCATGGGATGGCATGCTTGCAGCGATATCGGGCGCGAAAAAATCGATTTACATCGAGATGTATATTTTCGTCGATAACACCCCTGAGCACGGTTTTTTTGAAATGCTTGCGCAGAAAGCGCGTGAAGGCGTACGCGTGCGCGTCATTATCGATTCTTTGGGAAGCAACGGGCTCAACCATCATGCTATTGAAAACGCACGGCGTGCCGGCGTTGAATTACTTCTGTTCAGTTATTGGCTTCAACACACGCATAAAAAAATATTGGTCGTTGATGAAAAAATTGCATTTGTGGGCGGTGTGAACATCCATAAACTTTTTAAGAAGTGGAACGATCTGCAGATCCGCGTGAAGGGACCCATCGTTAAAAGCATCATCCGTTCATTTGCGCGCACCTATCAGATGTGCGGAGGCAAAGATCCGCTCATGCTTTCATGGAACAGCAAAAAAACCATACTGAACAAAGCAAAGCTTTGGATCCTCGAACACTGGCAGCCGGAAAGCAGGCGGCTGATCAAGAAATATTACCAGGAAGCCATCCGCAATGCGCACACAAGCATCACTATCGTGACACCATATTTCGCGCCCCAGCGGTGGCTTGTCGGCGCGCTGCACCAGGCGCTACTGCGCGGCGTCTCCGTGGACATCCTGCTTCCGGAACGCACCGATCTGTGGCATATTAACCATGTGAATTATTTTTTCATGTATCGCCTGCGCGTATTAGGCGCCATCATCCACCTCTCTCCTGGAATGAATCATGCAAAAGCGATGCTGATCGATGACGCTGAAGGCATGGTCGGCTCGCAAAATATCGACCCGCTTTCATTCCAGTACAATATTGAAGCGGGCATCTTTTTCAGGGAAAAGAACATGGTAAAAAGCCTCGTAGAGATCATCAAGGGATGGAAAAGAGGATCATTTATTTTCGACCCTTCAACGAAAAAGCCCGGGTGGTTTGATTACGCTCTTTCCCCCATTCTTCGCATTTTTCAACGGTTCATATAAAGAACACGGGGACTATCGCTCTTTAGATAGTTTCCACCAAGATCATATTGGTAGCCACGCCTTTTTTACCGGATGGAACGCCGCAAGCGATAACCACTCTATCCCCTTTTGAGGCGACCTTTTCAGCGAGACAGCGTTGTCGCACGATCGCAACCGCTTCGTTTACTGTTTTGTATTTTTTTACGCGCGCAGGAAAACAACCGAACGAGAGATGAATTTGATTGCATGTTTTTTCGTTCGAGGAAAGAGCAAGGATCACAGGTTCCGGCTTATAGCGCGATATCATTCGCGCGGTAAATCCTGATCCGGTGAGCGCCACGATGACCTTCGCTCCCACGTCATACGCCGCCTTCACCACGGAACCCGTTATGGAATCGGTGATGTCGGACGCCCCGTTATTGCCTGAACGCATTACCGTTCTTTCCGGATAATTTTTTTCGATCTCGCGGGCTATTTTGCTCATCATTCGTACCGCTTCCACGGGATGATCCCCGAGCGCGGTTTCCTCTGAAAGCATAATGGCATCGGTGCCATCTAAAATAGCATTGGCAACATCGGAGACCTCGGCCCTCGTGGGAATGGGGTTTTTGATCATTGATTCGAGCATTTGTGTCGCCGTGATAACCGGTTTTCCGAGATTATTGCATTTTTCGATGATCATTTTTTGGATCAAAGGCACCTGCTCCGCGGGCACCTCGATCGCCAGGTCCCCTCGCGCCACCATAACTCCGTCTGCTTTATTGATTATCTCATCAATATTTCGAATGGCTTGCGGGGTTTCTATTTTTGCAATGATCTTCGCTCCCGATCCTCTCTTTTTTAAGATATCTTTGAGCCTATCGATGTCCTCCGGCCTTCTCACGAATGAAAGCGCGATAAAATCCACGTCGTATTTCAGCCCGAATTCAAGATCGTGTACGTCTTTCTTTGTCAGAGACCCCATCGAAAGCGCGGAATCGGGAAGATTCACTCCTCTCCGCCCTTTTATATTCCCCCCCACGATAACTCTACATACCACATCATTCCCCTTGATCTTTACAACCTCGAGCTTCCTTTTGCCGTCGTATAAATATATGATATGCCCCTTTTCTACTTCCTTGGGCAAATTTTTATACTGTATCGAGACCCTCTTTTCGTCTCCCTCTATTGTATCGGTTGTCAGGGTAAACAGTTTCCCCGGGATCAGATCGATCGAATCCTCTTTGAAATCCCCGATCCGTATCTTCGGGCCGCCGAGATCCTGCAAGATCGCGGCCTGGATGCCCGTCTTTTTCATTGCCGCGCGCAGATTGGTCACTTTTTTTGCGTGTTCCGCGAGATCCCCATGCGAAAAATTCACGCGCATCACATTCATTCCCGCTCTCAAAAGCTCTTCGAGTTTTTCTTTTGATTCCGTTGCCGGCCCGATGGTCGCCACTATTTTTGTTTTCTTCATAAAAGAAAAGTATAGCATAAAACATGAAAAAAGAAAGTGCTATATATGTGTGTACGCATCGCCATCAATCATTGACTTTTCACATATTTCATAGTATACCGTTCTCATTGCTTTTTGGTCTTTGACAATCATATAAACTACCAACCGCAACAGAAACCCTAAGGAGGTCTCTATGTTCACTGTCGGAGTATTCGGATCAGCATCAGGCACAGGAGCGAATGAACCAGGCAACAAAAAAGCTGCGCATAGTCTCGGGTATGAGATTGCAAGAAACGGCATGACGATAATCACAGGTGCATGTAACGGATTACCGCATGAGGCTGTAAAGGGCGCACGCGAACAGAAATACACCGCGCTGACCATCGGCATCTCGCCCGCAATGAACAGGGAAGAACACGTTGAAAAATACCAGGCTCCTACCGATCCCTTCTCTGCGTTGATCTATACCGGCATGGAACGGAAGGGAAGAAACCTTATATCGGTGCGCAGTTGCGATGCGGCGATATTTATCGGCGGAAGGATGGGTACGCTCAACGAATTCACCATCGCCTACGATGAGGCGCCCGATGGCTTTATCATCGGCATCCTCGCTGACAGCGGCGGCCTCTCAAGCGAATTCGCAAAGCTCGTGGAGAAAAGCGGAAAAGGAAGCCGTGCAAGCATCATAACGCTGGCTGATCCCATCAAGCTGGTGAGCCGCATATTCGATGAACTGCTTCTTTCGCGCGGAAGCAAGAGCAAAACAGCAAGGCGATAACAAACGCATTTATTCTCTGCAACCAAACACCAAAAAGAAAAAGGAGATAATAGCATGAAGAATGGCCGAAACTTTCGCAAACTAGCGGAAGCGGCTCGCCGCGAGACGGAGAAGCTCAACAATCTCATCAACCAATACCGATAGGAAAGGAGAATGGGTCATGGAACCTGAAAAGATAGAGGAGCTTGACGTATTAATGATCTTCAAAAAGTTCGGCGCGGTGATCACCGATGGTCATTTCCAGTACACATCAGGGAAACACGGGACGGCGTATGTAAACAAAGACGCGATCTACCCTCACACACGGGAGGTTTCGTTTCTCTGCCGCATGCTCGCCGAAAAGTTCGCGGGCCTCGACATCAATGTCATGGTCGGCCCGGAGAAGAGCGGCATTATCCTTTCACAATGGATCGCCCATCACCTCACCGAAATATTGGGGCGCGAGGTGTTGAGCGTCTACGCCGAAAAGAAGGGAAATGGCTTCGCTATAATGCGCGGCTATGACAAGATCGTCGCGGGCAGAAACGTTCTCATTGCTGAGGACGTACTCAACACCTATGGCACAGTAGGCAGGGTCGTGGAAGCGGTGCGCTCATCACACGGCTACGTTCTCGGCATCGGGGCGCTCTGCGACAGAAGCAATCCCGAAGCAAGGGTGTACATCCCTTCTCTGCCGCGCATAGTCGCACTCATGGCCATATCACTTATGGCGCTAAGCAAAGAGGAATGTTTGCGCGCGGGGCCGTGCTCCAAGGGCATCCCCATCAACACAGACCTCGGGAAAGGCAAAGAGCTTCTCGTTGAGAAGGTCCGAGCATAAAAACAACACGCAACACACAGGCGCTTATCGTAAACGATAAGCGCCTTTTTCTTTTGATTTCACCCTATAGGGACTATTACCAAACACCATTTCTATTACAAATTCCATATTTCGGCTGCGACTTTGCAAAAATTTCTCGATGTATACGGCGTATACATCTTCATAATTTTTACTTCGTCTCGCTCGAAATCTGAAATTTTCATTACGAAAGCGTGTTTGG
>JACRAK010000006.1 GCA_016234725.1 Candidatus Azambacteria bacterium
CCAAACACGCTTTCGTAATGAAAATTTCAGATTTCGAGCGAGACGAAGTAAAAATTATGAAGATGTATACGCCGTATACATCGAGAAATTTTTGCAAAGTCGCAGCCGAAATATGGAATTTGTAATAGAAATGGTGTTTGGCAATAGTCCCATTATGCCCCATATTGAAGTAAAAAATTTACCCCGTACCAAAACAAATCATTCATATGCCTACTACGGAGAGAAAAAAAGAAATGTACAACGAAAATATAAATACTGCATATCCTTTAATTTTGGTGCGGGGTCTTACCAAAACGTATGTGAACGAGGATATTGAAACGCCCGCGTTGCGCGACGCTTCCTTCTCGGTAGAGGCGGGGGAATTCGCGGCGATCATGGGGCCGTCGGGGTCGGGTAAATCGACGCTCCTGCACTTGCTCGGATTTCTTGACCGGCACACGAGCGGCGAGTATCGCTTTGACGGCAAGACGATCGATGACTACTCTCCCGATGAGATCGCGCGCTTGCGGAACAAGAAAATGGGGTTTGTGTTCCAGGCGTTCAATCTTTTGCCGCGCACGACGGTGCTTGAAAATGTGAAATTGCCGCTATTGTATTCCGGCACGAAGGAAAAGGAATGGGACGGGCTTGCGCGCGCCGCAATAGAGTCCGTCGGGCTTTCTCACCGCATCATGCATGAGTCGTCGCAGCTTTCTGGCGGCGAAAAACAGCGCGTAGCGATCGCGCGGGCGCTCGTGAACGATCCGCTCATCATCTTTGCCGATGAGCCGACCGGAAATCTCGATACGAGATCGGGCATGGCGGTCATCGAAATTCTTCAGTGGCTGAACAACGAGGGGCGCACCATCGTACTTATCACGCACGAGACAGAGCTTGCTGAATGCGCCAAGCGCATTATTATCATGCGCGACGGGAAAATAGAAAGCGATTCGCCGGTGGGAAATAGACGCAAAGCCGCAGATCATTTTTCAAAGTGATATGACGCTCAAATACAGTCTCAAAACAGCGCTCAAAGGAATTCAGGTGAACAAGTCGCGCGCGAGCTTAACGATCTTGGGTATTGTTATCGGCGTGACGGCGATCATGCTTGTCATGGCACTTGGCGAAGGCGCGCACCAGCTTATCTTGGGTCAGATACAAGGGCTTGGTTCAAAGACCATTTTCATCGCCCCTGGCCGCCAGCCCACGGGGCCGAGCGATTTTGCGCAGGTATTTTCAGACGCGCTCAAGGAACGGGACCTTGCGCTCCTTGAACGAAAAACGAATGTGCCCAACGCAACGCGCGTGCTGCCCATCGTGTTTGGCGGTGAGACCATTCTCTATGGCAGTGAAACGCACCGCGCCACCATATTCGGCTCATCAGAGCCCATCGCGGCGGTGTTTGATGTCTCGCCTGCGGAAGGAGTGTTTTTTACTGATGATGATGTGCGGGGGCGCGCTGAAGTTGCGGTCATCGGTTCGAAGGTAAAAAAGGAGCTGTTCGGCGATTCGGATGCGGTGGGAGAAAAAGTAAAAATAAAGGGAAGGAATTTTAAGGTCATCGGCGTGCTGTCGCCGAAAGGACAGGCGTCGTTGTTCGATTTCGACGATGCGGCGTTCATCCCCTACACCGCGGCACAGCAGTATATCTTCGGTATCAAGTATTTTCACCGGTTCGTGGTGGAGGCGGATTCCGAAGATGCGGTGCCGCAGACGGTGCTTGACATTGAAGCGACGCTGCGCGAATCGCACAACATTACCGGGACGCAAAAAAATGATTTTTTCATGGAAACGCAGACAGACATGATCGAGCGGCTCGGCGTTGTGACCAATGTGCTCACGTTGTTTTTGGGGTCTGTGGCGGCGATATCCCTTATCGTCGGGGGCATCGGCATCATGAACATCATGCTCGTGTCGGTCACCGAGCGCACCCGCGAGATCGGCCTTCGCAAAGCGGTGGGAGCGACCAATAAGGATATTTTGTATCAGTTCTTGCTCGAAGCGATGGCGCTCACCGCTACGGGAGGTGCCATCGGCATCGCGCTTGGCGCCGTGCTCTCGTTTATCACGGCGATCGTGCTTTCCAATGTTATTGCCATGGAATGGAAGTTCACGTTCCCAATTTCTGCCGCTCTTTTAGGCGTCGGGGTGTCTGCCGCTGTTGGGCTGGTGTTCGGTTTATATCCCGCGCGCCAGGCATCGCGCAAAAGCCCCATTGAGGCGTTAAGGTATGAGTAGGTCTCTGCTTTCTCTGTGCGCTTGCATTTCGATGGTTCGCATAGTATAAGGATATCAAATAGCGATGATAGTTTTTCCGCATACAGCGGATGCACCTTAAAAAGGAGGAAAGAGTATGGGAAGGATCATTGAAATAATGACCATAGGAAGAGATAGTGCTCAGCTTGAAGTCATTAGTGATATTGGAGGGCCGGAAGAAATATCTCCTGATAGCCTCGAGTTATTTTTTCCTTTGTTTCGCGGTAGGAATGTGGATGTGTTTCATGCCGCAGATCTCCGCGACCATTTAAGAGAAGGGGATAGAGGCGTCGGTCTATGTCATGCTGAGTGTCTTATGAAGACCCAATCGAAGATCCCCAGGGAGTGGGAAGAAAAATTTCTTTTTTTCCCGGGGACGATATTGCGGGGAGTGAACGGAAAAAATTTGTACATTCCTTTTATGGAGTATGGGCGCCACGGATGGTCCATCCGTGTTTATCCGATCTGGCGCATGGATTGGCGGCGGCATTTCCATTATTTCGTCCGATGGAAAAGATAGTTCTTTTTTGAACATAAATAAAAAAAGGGACAGCAATGCTGCCCCTTTTTTGTTTTTCCTCCCTCCTTGGAGATCACAGTATTCGCATTGCGATCCGCTTGATGCCAAATTGCAATGCCTCTTCTCGTGTTTCCATCCAGATATCGATGCGGTTGGAAAACCTTCGATGTGTTCGGTCTTCAACGGTGAACACTTTTTCCCCGTGCGTTTCCGGCAGCATCACCCTTGTTCCCATGGGGAGAAAGTTTGATGCGATGGCGCCGTCATACACTCGGTTTCCGCTTGCCATAATGAACGGCGAATCGTCGGTCTGGTCGGGCGCACTTGAATACGCCGTTACCGTTACGATCATTGTTCGCGCGGTTTTATTATGATCGCACGCGTGTTCCGGTTCGATCCTTTGTTGGCAGAGAAGATATTTTCTCGCCATGGTGAGGATCGCCGGTTTACAGAATAGGAAAAGAAAGAACAATATGACAAGAAGCTTATGTTTGCTTCTCATGAGGCCTCCTCGGGAGTGTTTTTAACGCAAAAATCCCCTCGGGGGGATTTTTTTCGTTTTGTAGATAAAATATAATTCAAAAAATAAAAATAGTCAAATGAAAAGCGGCCTGCAAGATTCTGCAGGCCGCTCTTTTGATCAGCGAGGCGTTTTTTCCGCTTCAAAGACGCAGTAATTTCCGCCAAAAAATGTTTTTTGCGAGAATTTCCATTTGTCCGGAGATCCCGCGCACATGCGTATTTCTGCTTCGGGGTTAAATGTGCCCCACATCTCACCGGCGTATTTCTCGAACACCGTAAAGAAAATTTTTCCGGTGATCCGTAAAAGCAAGAATCTGGGCCTATGAAATTCGCCGCAGATGATCTTTCCGCCCGGTTTCATCACGCGCATGCTTTCTTTGAGCACTTCTCTTTTTTTCTCCAGAGGAAGCTCATGGAAAAGAAAAAAGGATATGACACAGTCAAACGACTTGTCAGGATACGGCAGGGCCGTTGCGTCGCATGCCTTGAATGAGGCCTGTAACCCGCGCCTGTCGAGCTTATTCTTTGTGTGCGCAAGCTCATTTGCAATGACATCCGCAATGACAAGATTCGCCTTGTGCCATGCGCATCTCTCCGCGATCTTTTCAGAAATATTGCCGAATGCGCACGAGAGCTGCAAAACATCCTTTCCGTGCAGCGAGTGCCCAAGCCGATTTACGACGTTCCCGACAAGACGATCATAGTTCCACAATAAAATTGCGGATATGATCGGTTGCCGGTCCGTGATCCATATGAGAGGCCGGCTTTTGTAGATCCAGTAGATGTGGCTGGACGGACTGTTTTTGCCGGCTAACCCTTGCACGACAAGAGAAAAGCGCGTGACCGTAAAAAAGTACGTCACCATAACCATCGTAATAAACACTCCGATCGCCCCCACGGTAAGTAGTACGCTCATTGGTACGCTCCCTCCTATTGGGTTTTTAAAAGAACATCGCGCCACTATAGTGCATCACGGTGCCATGGTCAAGAGAAATGGCGATCACTATAGCGTAAGACATAAAGAAAAAGACCCGCTATAAGCAGGTCTTTTCATTGGGCATGAAAGGAGCGGGTCAGTGGAGGGCGGGAAGGGGGCTTCCGCATGCGATGCAGAAGCGCGGTTTTTCTGTAAAGTCCAATTGGAGCGTGTGTCCCTGTTCACTCGTGCAGAGAATCCGATTATTCTGTTCTTTTTGTTCTCGCAGCTCAGCAGAGATCGCTGCCTTCGGAAGCTTTGCGCCGCAGCGACCGCAATAGTCCGCAAGAACGCCGTACTCGGCAGAGCATGATGAACATATTTTCATTTTCTCCTCCTTATTCCGATATTCGATTTTTAAAGACGCCTAGGACTTCGCTTGGTTCTGGAATTGAAGCGTGTTTTTTTATACGTGTCAAGCATGAGCGGTTGGCTCAGATCCCCGGTTCTTCGAGGCGGATGCCGACATTTGAGATAACAGAAGGCGTGGTCGCGTCCATCGTCGTCACTTCTTCAAGCGTATACGCGTCATATACGTATATCTTGTCGCCGCCCCATACGAGCACATACACGTATTTCCCGTCGCGGGTGAATTCGGGGTGGATGGATGTTTTGCCCGGCATCGAAATGATCGTTTTCACTATCTCAAGTTTTTTGCCGTCGATCACATATACTTCATCGCTGTGGTCGCCGAACGCGGTGTCCGCCCATATGTAGGGATACGAAGGGTCCTTATAATAACTCCGTACGAATAAGCCGGGCCCTCCGGTGGCGATGCGCCGTATCGGCTTCCATGTGCGCATGTCGATCGCGGTGATCAGTCCTTCGTCAAGCGAAGGCACGAAGGCGGTGGAGCCCCATGTGGCGCCGGGGCCGGTGTGCGGCTTGCCGCCTGTCGGCACGCGCGCGACCTCTTTCATCGTGTCGGCGTTCAGCGCCCACACTTCCTTCGAATCCTGCGCCGCCACGATGAAGTATTTCCCGTCGGGCGTGAGAAAGCCGTCATGGAGCATGCCGCCTTTGCTGCCGATGTTCCAGTAATACTCGGAAACGGGGAGCGCGGGCTGTGCGGTGTCCACCACCCACACGCTGTTAAGGTCCTTGAGCGCGATAATGATCTTGCTTCCTTTTTCTACCAGCGCTCCCGCGCGCGAGCGCTGTATTGCGCCGTCGATCACGGCAGTGAGCTCGATGGTCTTTATGATCTCAAGCGTTGCCGGGTCAAGAAGGACGACGTTCCCCGGTTCGTAATTGCCGACCGCGAGATATTTCCCGTCTTCGGTGAGCGCGGTGCCGCGCGAATTTGTGCCCACGCGCGCCCATTTTTTCGGCTCGAATGTTTTGAGATCGATCTTCGTGAGCCACCCGTCGCGGGAGATGAGGTAGGTGTATGCGGCATCAGGGGAGAGTACGTTGGTGTGCGGTTGGTACCCCACGCCTTCGATCCGCGCGACCGGCGTATGCGTGGAGCTGTCGATAGCAAGAAACGATCCTCTGTCGCGCTCAACCACAAGCATGAGGTCAAGCGGGTTCCAATTCGCTTCCTTTGCCAGGAGCGTTCGTTTCGGAGAGAGCGTTGCGTTCTCTGTGTCTTTCTCTTCTGGTGTAAGCGCTGCGGCTGATTTTTGCGGCTCTCCTGCAAGCGTGCCGATCTTGAGCTTCATCATTTGCGGCCGGATAACGGGGCCGTGGTTCTTATGGTAATTTTCGCTCGAATTCCCCCCGCAGCGGAAAGCGGCGGGGTGCACTTTCGACGCGGGCGTAACATTAAAAACAAGCCCGTCGATCACTACCCAGCAATTTTCCGCGGTTGTATGCCGCGCGATCTCTTCCATGGAAAACATGGGCTCCGGCGGCGGTGGCGGAACATAACCGGGGAGCAGGCCGCGCATGCCCCACATGATAAAAAGCGGCGCAAGGAGCGCGCCTCCCGCGACCGCCCCCACGAACGCTATTTCTTTCAGTTTCATGTTCATATATATCCATAGTGTATCAAGATTTTAGACATGTGAAAAACAGTTCGTAAAATAAAATCCTCTTGCAGCGTTTTGCTGCAAGGGGTAGGTGATGGCCGCTATCATTTTGGCATGATAGCGGCTGCCATGGGGGCGAGTTGCGCGAGCTCTTCCTTGGTGACGCCGAGGGCGTTACAGGTGAGCATTCCTTTCTTGATCTCTTCCGTAAGAAAGTGGATACAGCGAGGGTGGCTCGGGTCTTTTTTGATATGCTCGAGCCACATCTTTGCCGAAACCGCGGCTCCTGTTTTGCAGAGCTCCGCGAGCTCTTGCTCGTTGGTGCCGATGTCCTCCAGCGTGAGGCGCCCATCGCTCACCTCATCGCGGAGAAACTGTATGTATAGGGTGTATGGGTATATGCCCTTCCGCAGGCATCCAAGCCACGTCTTTGCATCTTGTATGCGCTTTTTTCTTTTTGAAGCAGGCGTCTCCTTTGTGTTCATCTCCATCCCTCCTTTTAAGGTTCTCTTATGGGTATGAGCACCCACAGGTCACTTTTTATGCTCCGTGCCTTCGCGCGGACCGGTCGGTTTTTCTTCGCAATTCGGGCAGTAGGGGATGATGGTGAATGCGTGTTCGCCGTTTCCGTCAATGACTTCGCCTGTCGAGATGCGGCGCCCGGTGAGTGCGCCAAGAATGGTCGTGCCGCATTTTTTACATGCATCGTTTTCGGGCGCGGCACCGCGCTCGTCCTGGTTCTGCTTTTTTAATCCAAGCTCCTCATGCAATGAAATGTTCATGATCCTCCTCCTTGTTAAGGTTCTTTATGGCGTGCCGCACGATCGCGGCGGAATGTGCCGTGGCCTTTTTCATAGCATGTTTCGCGCAAAAAATCAAGACCAAAAAAAACCAACGAGGGCGTTGGTTTTTTTTGGTGCAATAAGCTGGTGCCCTCGACAGGACGCTTCGCTATCTCACTTTTTGGAAACCCACGGTTTTCCTATTCCTTCCTTCACGGGGAAACTGGAGTTTCCCCGACCCCCTTCTAGTTCGATTCCTGCCGATACCAGTCGCTCATATTCATTCGCTTTGTGTATTTATTGTACCAAGCTCGAACCTATTTCCAAAATCGGTAATGTACTCTCACGCGCGGAGCGCATGGTGGCTCTGAATTGAATCGTACGCTCCGAGAAAGCCCCGTCACCGCCTCGCTTTACTCGGCAACCCCAAAGAAAATGTTCCTTGCTTTTCTGATTTGTGCGCGACCGATTTTTTCTGAAAAAGGAAAGGACATTTTTCTTTGGGGTTCTGCCCTCCAAGTATTCGGGCAGTGTGGCGGGGCGAAATGCGGACGAAGTTTTGCGAAAACTATTTTTTGGGGAAAGGATTTTGCAAGGCTTCGGCTCATTTGTTTTTGAATTCGGAAGTCGCAAATGGAAAGGGTTTGGGGAGGAATTTTCCATTTGCTCCGCTTTTTGTTTTGGGGAAATTCTGGGCGGACAAAAATCTTTTTATTTTGATTTGATCTTTTTTCTCAAAATAAAACCGAAAACTGCCGCAAGTAAAATTATGATCCACCATATCCACGAAGA
>JACRAK010000007.1 GCA_016234725.1 Candidatus Azambacteria bacterium
TTCAGAGACATACGAGACTTGCGGAAGAAGCTCGCAGCATGGAATACGTACTACAATGATCTGGAACACTGCGGACTCAATGGGAAAACACCGAACGAAATGCTAGAATCTAAAGTGCCATATGTGTGTGCTTAAAACAATGCGCCGCGAGAACTTAGCTGTAAATCATTCAACTGTTACCGCTTTTGCGAGGTTCCGCGGCTGATCCGGATCAAGCCCTTTCGCAACCGCAATAAAATAAGCAAGAAGTTGCAAAGGGATAATATTACTTATCGGTTCCAGCATCTCGATTGTTTTAGGAACAAAAATCACGTCATCGACTCCCTGTGAAAACTCTGTATTGCCTTCCGTGGTAATTACTAAAACAGGAGCTTGGCGAGCCTTGATCTCCGCAATCGCCGATTTCATTTTCTCATATACACTGTCTTGGGGCGCAAAGGCAATGACAGGAAAGGAGGAATCGAGAAGCGCGATGGGACCATGCTTCATTTCTCCCGCAGGATATCCCTCTGCATGGATATAAGAAACTTCCTTCATTTTTAGAGCTGCTTCAAGCGCAATAGGCGCGTTGTATTTTCTCCCTATATATAAAAAGTTTTTTACGTCCGCATATTTTCGCGCAATTTTTTCAATATCTTTCTGCTGAGAAAGAATGATGCGAATTTTCTCCGGAAGCGCCGCAAGCTCATCAATAATGTGCCTGCCCATCACGCTTGTCATATTTCGTTGTCTGCCGAGAAAAAGCGTAAGAAGCGCAAAGGCCGCAACTTGAGAAACAAACGCCTTTGTGGATGCAACGCCGATTTCCGGACCCGCATGCGTGTAAATCCCCGCGTCCGTTTCTCGCGCAATGGTCGAACCAACAACATTCACCATGCCAAGCGTAAGGATTCCTTTGTGTTTCGCTTCGTGAACCGCCGCAAGCGTATCAGCGGTTTCCCCTGATTGACTTACTGCCAACACAATCGTGCCTTCATTAAAAACAGGGTTACGATAGCGAAATTCGGAAGCCAATTCGCAATCAACGGCTATTCCCGCATATTCTTCGAGCATATACTTGCCGATACTCCCCGCATAGAATGCCGAACCGCAACCGACAATTATCAACCGCTTCGCCTCGCGCAGTTTTTTTTCGACATCACGCAGTCCTCCCAAATGCGCAAGCCCTTCTTTGCTATCAATGCGCCCTCGCAACACATCCTCAATAACTTTCGGCTGCTCGTGGATCTCTTTGAGCATGAAGTGCGGAAACCCTTGTTTCTCGATCTTCATCACATCCCATTCCAGTGTTTGAACTTCTTTTTTCTTCTGTACCCCTCCTTCAAAAATCTGGATTCCTTGCGGAGTAAGTGCGACAATTTCTCTATCGTCCAAATACAAAACATCGCGCGTGTGGCTGATAAATGCAGCGGGATCGGATGCAATAAAATACTCATCATCTTTGAGGCCAAGAACCAACGGGCTCCCGAGCCGCATTGCGACGATTTTTTCTGGGCTTCGCGCATCAAGCACCGCGAGCCCATATGTTCCGATAAGCTTCGGTGCGACGCGAGCAAGGCGATCCTCAAGCGGCAGCGACGCAGACTCTTCTTCTAAAAGATGTGCGATGACTTCTGTGTCCGTTTCAGAACGAAACACATGGCCGCGCGCGCACAACGCATTTTTTAACTCCTGATAATTTTCAATGATGCCATTGTGCACCACCGCGATGTTATTTTTGCAATCTCGGTGAGGGTGAGCATTTTCTTCTTTCGGAATACCATGCGTCGCCCATCGCGTATGACCGATACCGACAAACCCGGAGTCCTGCATTCCTGCGATTTTCTTTTCAAGCTCCGCAACCTTTCCCACCGCTCGCTCAACACCGATCTTTCCTCCGGAAGGTATAAACGCCACTCCCGCAGAATCATAACCGCGGTACTCCAGCCGCTTCAATCCTTCAAGGAGAATCGGCAACGCTTCTTTATTCCCAACATATCCAACAATACCGCACATATGATTATACGTTCATACTATTCCCGTGATAAACATACGTCAATCAACATAAAAACCTAAAAAAGAAGCCCTAAACATATGTTTAGGGCTTCTTGATCAAAACTTTTCGTTCTGAAAAATTTATTTCCAACGTGCAATCAGCAAGGAGCTCTGTTCCAAGAAGGATGATGTCTTTTTTACTCCTTCTGTTTTTTTCGTCTTCCCTCCTTTCAGCATTAGTTCTCCTTGCGATATATGCAGTGACCACGCGATCTTTTCCAAACCATTTAATGGTTGCATACGCGTAATCAGCCCGTCTTTTTGTGCCATCTGCATACGTCATCTCTTCTCCCTCTCCATTCACATAATCGCCCTCCCACCGTAAACCAGCTGTAAGGACATACTCCCGTGACTCGGGGATAAGCAACTCCTTATTAAAGCCCGTGTCAATGTGTACCTCTAACAGATCTGGACACCCGACAAACTGCAAACGCACACAGGGGAAAAGAAACTTATCTAAAAACCCCTCCATTATTTCCATGTTTCTCCCTCCTCAAAAAGGATTTCATCGTCTGCCCCGATCTTATAACAAAAAATGGGGCGCTGATGAAAATGCAAAAATGCCTTTTGCCGCCCTTCGCGAGAATCTTCAGTGATCAGATATTCTCTCGTCTTAGTATCGATTGCTATAAGCTTGCCGTCATTTCCCGGACGAAGCGCGCGCCGAAGATATTTGTACACCGCTAATCCTTGCGTAACGATCCTGTCATATTTTTTCTTCTGAATATCCTTATTATCAATCACTCCATAACTCCATATGATGGTGATCATATTCGCTCCTCCTGTTTATGTGTAATTGTTAAGTTACAACTCCTTTCTTGCTTATAAATTATGCTTCTCTTAGCGGCATGTCAACCACACACATCCTCTCCTTTTTCATAAGTAAAAAGAAGAGGTGGCAATTGTGCGCCCCGTTCCAACACGGATCATTTCACTGGCAGGATATCACCGGAAATTATCAGTATGCTTTAAGAGAAATATATACTATTCTGCTTTTATTGCCTCCGATACTCCGCCAAGGTGTTCCAGAAAATCAACAAGCAAGCGGACGCCGAAACCGGAGCCGCCTTTCGGCCGGTAATGATTTTTCTCTGAAAGGATCGCCGTGCCCGCGATATCAATATGCGCGTATCCTTTATGTTCTCCGACAAATTCTTTCAAGAATAATGAGGAAGTGATAACACCCGCCGTCTTTCCTCCTATGTTTTTCACATCAGCAACATCACTTTCGATCTGCTTTTTATAGCAATCATCGAACGGGAAAAGCCATACCTTTTCTCCGGTGCGCTCCGATGCCTCCGTGATCAGCCCCAATAATTCATCGTTATTCCCTAAAAGTCCCGCGTAATGATTCCCAAGCGCGAGTTCACATGCATAGGTAAGCGTCGCAAGATCGATTACATACGTCGGCTTAAGCTCCGCTGCCGCATAATGCAGCGCATCAGCAAGAATAATGCGTCCTTCCGCATCGGTATTAAGCACTTCGATCGTTTTGCCTGAAGCGGACGTGATGATATCACCCGGCTTATATGCCGTAGGACTCGGCACATTCTCAACCGCCGGAATTACTGCGCTCACTTTCACCGGCAATTGAAGCCGTGCCGCCGTAACGATCGCGCCCATGACCGCTGCCGCTCCCGCCATATCCATTTTCATTTCCATCATGTTTTCAGCAGATTTCAACGACAAACCACCGGAATCAAAGCACACCCCTTTCCCGACAAGCGCGACGGTCTTTTCCGATGCGGAAGCAGGAGAATACTCAAGTGTAATTAAAACAGGCTCTTTGTCCGATCCTCCTCCCACGGTAAGAATGCCGTTCATTCCGCGATCCTTCAGTTCGGTCTTTCTCATCACGCGCACTGAAATACCCGGGTATTGTTTTGCGAGCGCCTCCGCTGTTTCTGCTAGGAATTGCGGGGTCACCACGCTCGACGGTTGATTCACGATATTACGCGCAAAATACACCGCTTCCGCGATCGTCACATTCCGCTCGAGTTGCTTTTGCCATGCGCTCACCTCGTCTGCCTCGATGATCTCAGGAAGCAGAAATTCCACCTCGGTTATTTTTGCTCCGCTTTCTTTTTCCGCTCCTTTGCTTTTATACGCGTTGAATTTATACAGCGTAAGCACAGCACCCTCAAAAATATACCGCAACCGATCTTCTGCTCTCTGAAGCGGCGAGCCAAACAGCGTGAATGAAATTTTTGCCGCGTCTGTCGCTTCAGCCGCCGCGATCGCCTGCGAGGCGACCTGCCGGAGCTTTTCCGCATCGAGTTCTTCTTTCTTCCCGAGGCCGCACAGAATAACGCGTTTATACAGCACATTTTCCGGATATATCACCGCCACCTTCCCGAGCTTGCCCGAAAAATCCTTATGCGCGAAATATCGTTTTATCTTTGAGAAAATAGGGAATAACAGCTCCGCTTCTTTCTCTGCGGTTTCTTTCTTAAACCCGAGCCCGCATGGTATCTCTTCGCCCTCAAATACGCCAAATACCACCGCGTCTTTTTCGGTGAGCCAGCCCTGATTCAATGAGAATTTTGTCGTCAGCGTATTATCCATAATACAAGCGTTCTACCAGATTCTCACCCTGTTTGTCAATCAACTTTACGAGGTCGCACCTCGTAAGATATAATGAAATAGTGAAACGCCCTACTTTTGCCAACGAACACATTTACCATGCATACAACAGAGGCGTGGAAAAACGAAATGTCTTTCTCGACGAGGAGGATTATTTTCGCTTCATACACGACCTTTTTGAATTTAATGATGTAAACCCTGCCCTGCCAAGTTCTTACCAATCTTACGAGGTCGCACCTCGTAAGATTGGGGTTGGGAAAAACAAGCGAAAACCGAGGGAATTTCTCGTTCATATACTTGCTTTTACTCTTATGCCAAATCATTTTCATCTTCTTCTTATGCAAAAACGGGAGAATGGAATTTCGGAATTTCTCAGAAAATTAAGTGGTGGGTACACAATGTATTTTAATCAGAAATATGAAAGATCGGGCGTTCTTTTTCAGGGAAGATTCAAGGCGGCACTCGTTGAGCGAGACGCCCACTTTATCCATCTCCCGTATTATATTCATGCGAACCCCCTCGATCTTGTCATGCCGGAATGGCGCGAGGGGAACTTGAAAAATCCGGAAGCCGCATTCACCTTTCTTACGTCCTATAAGTGGAGCAGTTTTTCTGATTATATTGGCAAGAGAAATTTTCCATCCGTCACACAAAGGGAGTTTCTACTCAATGGTGCGGGTAACGAAGAAAGATATAAATCCGATTTTATTTCATGGTTGAAAAGCATACAACTCGACACCATCTCGGATATAATCATTGAATAAACCAATTCTTACGAGGTCGCACCTCGTAAGAATTGGTTTATTGTAAATAAAAGGCCCCACGGCTTTCGCCGTGGGGCCCTCTCGTTGTGTGGAATATCTGTTCGCAAGCCCTGCTCCCTCCGTTCTCTTCGCTACTCCCTACTGGCTATCTTCTTGCCCTTAGAGCTGCTTCAAGAACCCGAAGATGTCCTGGAAGTTGGTGATGATAAGGTCGATCACGGTTTCGCCTTTCTTGGGCGTCAGGATGGTAAAGTCGGTCGAGCGTCCTTTGTTGTTGGACGGATCTGCCGACTCGACCTGGAAGCGGTACACCGCGCCCGGCTTGAAGCTCGTGATCACCATCACATGGCTTGTCGTATACTCCTGGTCGAGCTTCGAGAATTCGACAAGGTCGCCTTTGCCCACGCCCTCTTTCCAGAATATCTGTGAAGTGGACGGCTCGTCCGTTTCCCAATAGATGAGCGTCTGCGTCCGTTCCGTTTTGCCCGGGAATATCGTGGACTCGGAGCGTACCTTGCTGATCACCGGCGCTTTCTCGTCCACCGTCGTGCGGATCGTGCCGATCACTTTGGAGGCGCGCGCATCGGTCACGTCCGCGCTCGATATCTCGATAAGGAAGTTGGTATTCGACGTAAGGTTCGCCACCGTCACTTCGTGGTCTTTCACGAATTCCGGCTTGCCCTGCGTCCTTGCTTCTTTGCTCAACAGCTCTCCGTCATCAAACGGCGTGTAGCGCACCTGCGAATTGGAAAGCGTGTTCGTCTTCCACACGACCGTGATGGAGTTTTCCGTGATGCGTTTGAATGAGTAATCAAGGATCTGCGGCAATTCCGGCTTGGTCTCAAACACAAAGTCGCGCGATTTGCCTTCCGGCCCCACTTTCGCCTGCGAACGGATCTGGAAATGATACGCCGTTGCGGGCTCAAGGTTCGGCACCGTCACGACGTGCGTCGTCACCTCTTCCCGCGGCTGGCCGACCTGCACGGTGTAGGGGTCCTTCGCATTCGGATCGTATTCGTCCTGCGGCACCAGCGCGATCAGCGAACCGGCCGGCTTGTTCGTGCGCCACGTCACCGTCGCTTTGTTCGAGTCGATATCCACCTGCGGCACGCCGCCGATGATCGCAGGCGGCACGACTTCCTGCGTGATCTCTGAAATGGTGTCGGTGATCTCGGTCGTCAACTCTTCAAGATCCGAAAGCGACACATCGGTGGACACGCTCTTGAGGATCGATTTGAACCGCTGCACCGCGTCTCTGAGTGAATCCTGCGTCTTTGCCTTGCCGCGCAATTCTTCGAGTTCTTTTTTAAGCGATTCCAGATCTTCTTTCGCAAGCAACGCTTCTTCTTCGACGGTAAGCGTCGTGAATGTCTGGTCGCCCGAGTACGCGCGATTCCCGCGCTGATCGGCGGACATCACTTTGAAATTGTATGCGGTCTTCGGATTAAGCCCCGACACCGTCACGGTATGATCGGTCGCCATTTCTTCCGAACCGGCGAGGCCCCCATAGTTCATCGTTACGCCGTATTTCACCAGCGAATCGGCCGATTCGTCGGTCGTCCACGCGATCGTCGCCGCTGTCGCCTTGATGTCTTTGATCACGAGCGACGCGATGAGCGGCGGCGTCACATCGCCCACCTCTACGATGGTCCTGCCCACCGTTACCACGTCTTTTGCGATGGTGGCGCATGAAAGCGTCGCTGATACTTCGCCGCCGGAAGCGTTGAGTGACCGCACTTTCGCATAATAGGTCGTACTTTCGGTGAGGCCGGTGAACGTATTGGAGTGCGCGGTCACATAACCCGCCGCAGCGCGCGATGCGTTATCGATCGTCCCTGTCGGATACTGCGCAACCTGCGCGCCAGCTACGGTCGAGAAATAATTTGCACCGACATCAGCAGAAAGCAAGGAAAGTTCTGTCGTGGAGAACTGGTCGGTCGTCCACGTCACCGTTGCGGTGGAAGAGGTCGTGGAACATGCCGCCATCGTCGTTATTGCCGGCGGCGTTTGGGTGGTTGTTGTCAGAGAGCGGATCGTTGATTCATCGTACTGCGTGTACGAATCGCTTGATGAGTTTTGGTCCGTAGAGCGCACTTTATAATAGTAGGTTGCCGAGTATGTCAGGTTCGGAATAACGACCGTATGCACATACTGCCCGTTGCCGTCCGCCGAGGTTACCTGCGCGCTTGAACCGACTGATATCGGATTGACGAGCGCCGATGCGCTTGTCGTCGCGTAAAACACGATGGAGTCGGATGCCTTATCCGTTTTCCATGTAATAGAGGCAGAGTCAAACGCCGGCGTCGCCACGATGCTTCCGGAGACAATCGCGGGGCCATTTTGCGTGGTGAATGTGTAGCCCGCATCCGACGCGCCTTCAAATGCGCAATTGCCCGTCGCATCGCACGACTCCGCGGCATACCGGTACTGCATGTTCTTGGTCAGATTTGAAAGCGCGATCGTATGCGTTGCGGGCGTGCTTGTCGCGACCGTGAGATAGCCGGGATTTCCCAACTTCGAGGTATATCGCTCGCGGCCAACTTTTCCGCTATTCACGTTATTCGTGAAATCCTGCTGTGTCGCAAAATATACCGCGGCATTCGTCGCGCCCGACGCGCCATCCGTCGCGTTAAACGAGACCGTCGCCGATGTCGCCTTCACCAGCGAACTCGCCACGTTCGTGACCACCGGCGCCGTAGCGTCATTGCCGCCGCCTCCTTCGCCGAGATTTACCGCCCCGTCCGGTTTCGCCGTCGTCGAGGCATTCGAACGAATGGACGTATTGCCGTTTGCCGCGGTCACGCCCAAGCGATACCGATAATACAGGTTCGTATTAAGATTCTGATGCACATAGTAGTTGGTGGAAATGCTCGTGATCGGCGTCGTAGCGTTTATATAAGAAGAAAATGTCGTGTTGTTGGTCGATGTCGCGTATTCGATCTTATATGAAGCGAAATCAGACGATGTCGCCGTTTCCCACCCGATGAATAAGCGCCAGTCGCTCGTGCCAACCTTGGAAACATCCTGCACCAAAAATGAGCTTGATGCCGCCGGCATGATCGTCGATGCGGTGGATGTTGCCGCGGTGTTCGCGTACGGGTCGCGTACCTGCACCTTCAATGTCTTTACTTCAAAATCGCTGTCAAATGTCCATGCTCTCGTGCCGGGTGTCGTAAATGTGGTCCACGGGGTCGAGCTTGCGGTCGAATGTGTTGCCGCATCATCAGCGATCATATACTGCGCCGTGCTTGTCGCATCGCCCGATGTCGACATGCTTACCGTTGCGCTTCCGGTCTCGCCCGCCACACCCGCATCGAATGTAAACCCGAATGTCGGCGCGACATTGTCAATAATGACGTTCGCGGATGAGTCGGTCGAGGAAACGCTCTGCGACGAAAGCTGATTTGCGAGATTATTATCATGCACAAGCACGCGCACCTTCGCGGTGTAATTTGAATAATTTGCAAGTTGCGATTCCGCCCGTTGATTCCATACAATTGATTTACCGGTTCCTTTCGTCACCGAACCGACATCGCCTGTTGTTCCGCTCGCCTTTATCCATACCGTGGTGCCGGAAGAATACGCTTTCGTGTGCCGCGTAGAAGCGCCCGGCCACGAAAGGTCGCTTGAACCGCGCGTCAATGTGCCAAGCGTCGTGCCGTTCACGATCGCGGCATATTTCACCACTTCAGTACCTATCTGCACATACCCTGACGACGGCATTTTTGATGTATCCGATACGGTCAGCGTCGTCGTGTTGTCACTGGTTAAAGTTACGCCCGCATCATAAAAAAGATATGCTTCGTAGGCATCGCTTGTTTCCGATGGATCATCGGCAAGATCATACGTCACCGTAACTTTCCCGGCATCAGCTACCGTGGCGCCATTGGTCGTCGCCGCCGTGGTCGCAACAACATTCGTCACGGTCGGTGCGGTATTCACCACATACGTCACGCTCGCGCTCGCAACATACGGCGCATTCAAATAATTAGAAGAAGGAATAAGCGTGATGCGATACTGATACCACTGGTCATTCGAGCCGTCGGCAAGCGCCGCGGGGATAGTTGAGAAAGTGTTCAGCCCCGTTCCTGTCGCGACCCAATATGTGTCAACGCCCGAAGGGCCGTACCATGATGCCGCAGAAAGTCCGCCCGATGCCGATGCGGTGCGCACCTGTATCTTTGCCGCGGTACCTGTTGGCAGTGTACTGACACTCATACGCACATCACCGATCACATTTGCAGCAGAACCGGAATCATACGGGGAAGAAATAAGCGTATAGCCGTTCGTGCTATCGAGCGGCTTTAGATAATTTACGGTTATGTCGTTTAATTGTGGCGTTGACCCACCATCGGTGGTCTGGAGTATGGCATCATATTGAAACCATCGGTCACCAGATCCGTCGGTCAACGCAGTGTTTGCAATAGCCCCCCTATTATTCGCATCGACAAAATAATCGGTGCCGGAACAATTTGTCGGACCGCACCATGATGCCGTCGCAAGTCCCGAAAGCGAACTTGCGGTACGGATACGGAATTTCAAAACTGCACTACTTGACGTTACCCCACTCCAGCTGATCGAAGATATGCCGTTGCCGTCATTTTCGGTATCAAATGGCGAAGAAACAAGTGAATAATTAGTACCGGGAGCAGCAATAGGATATTGCTGATATGAAACGGTAATATCGCTCAATGATGGCGTTGTGTTGGCATATACAACGGTGCCTGTCGTAGATACGAACGCCTTATATCGGAAATATCTGTTGCCGTTGATGATACTTGCAAGCGCGGATTGTATAATACATGTCACCGCATACGGATTCGAACCGGTCACTGTACAATTTGTATTGTCTTTACTGAATTTTGAAGTACCAGACAGCGAACCGACCGCAGTTGTTGATCCATCGTAATTATAGTATGTCCACGGTCCGCTTGCGCTATTTGAAGATGCAACCTGTATGTCTAGATCGGTGTTTGCCGGCTGGTTCAAATTAAACGCAAGTGAAGAAATGGTTGCTGCACCCCCAAGATCAATGACTCCTGATTCAAAATTTCCCGAAGTGGCGTAATTGTCCTTGGTGTTGAATCGTCCAGAATTAGTACCAAGCTCCGCTGCGACAAAAATATTGCCGTTGTCTATAGAAACTATTGATGATTCACCGAATACTGAAACACCCCATGGATTCGGATACGTGGTCGACAAATTAGTCCATGCACCGCTTGCAATAGTATATTTCGCGAAATAGGGAGCAGAGTTATAGAAGGAATAAAGGGTGCCGACTCCATCAAAGACAATGTATCCGTAATTTAACATTGCGTTAGACGATGTCAGATCGGTCCACGTATTTGAAACGATATTAAACTTGGCAAAATCTGTAGGAGCGCCTCCTACAAGCTGATGGGCAGAAATATAAATATCTCCATTCACGCTATCATGCGTCATGCTCGCGGCACCAACCGTCCACGGCAATGGTTTGGTAGCTGTTAGATTTGTCCACACGCCGGTCGCGGTATCATACTTCGCAAATTGTGCAGTTGGAGTGCTTCCTCCTGCACCAGCAAGATAAAGAGTACCGCTGCCATCGGAAACTAGAGCGCCATTGGATACAGAAAATGGTGGGGGATTCGTGCTGGTGAGATTTGTCCAGGTGTTTGTTCCCGGATTATATTTGGCAAAATTAGTAGTCCCCAATCCCCCTATAACAAAAATATTTCCCGTGACGCTATCATACACAACTCCTCCTCCGCCCACGTTAAATGGTACCGGTTTCGTGCTTGTAAGATCCGTCCATGCATTTGACATTACGCTATATCGTGCAAACCCGTTAGTAGAATACCCTTTCACGCTATAAATTGTCGCATTGCCGTCATACGCTAATCCGCCAATGTAACTGTTATAAGGAACTGGAGCAACTTCAGTGAGATTAACCCACGCATTAGCTGATATCTCTTTATATAAATTAACGCTGCCCGCACCCGCTGATCCATTTACCTCGGTGCTTGAGTTGGTGCCATTATAAAAACCAAGTCCATTTACCGATACGCCTGCCGCTCCGCTATTTGCGCCACTTCCGCCGGTCACTGTGGGAGCTGAACCCGATACACTCCCTCTCAAAATAACTCTTCCTCCACCTCCTCCGCCGCCGCTAGCCGAAGAACCGCTGCCGCCTGCGCCGCCGCTTGCGGAAATAACGCCGCTGTTTGAGATGCTTGCACTTGTTAATTCTATTCTTCCTCCTGCGCCGCCGCCGCCGCCAAATGTACATCCGGTACCGCCTGCGCCGCCGTTTTCGGTTACCGCACCAGTCACTGTAATGTTGCCGCTACTTATTATTTTAAGATATCCGCCACCTGCGCCGCCGCCGCCACCTGGATTATATGTGCTATTTCCACTACCGCCGCCGCCACCTGCGCCGCCGAGTTCAAGATTATACGCGGAGCTACCCCTCCCGTAACTTGTACCGCCGCCATTGCCGCCTGCGCCCCCATATCCGCCGCCGCCGCCGCTACCATAAGTACTGTAACCTCCCATACCGCCAACAGTACCAGCGCCACCGCCACGCCCTGAATTCCCATTTGTATAACTTCCGGATGTCCCAGATCCGCCACTACCGCCATTATACCCGCCCGCAACACCCGTTGCACCAGCACCCGTTGTTCTTCCCGATACTCCACAATTTGTCGCACTACCACCGTTCGCACCATTGAGATTAATGGTACCGCTGACAGTGACATTTCCTGTGGCATTGATAGTAATGGCCGTAGAACCGGTCGCGGTTAAGGTAACTCCAGAATCAATATTAAAAGAAGTATAATTATAAGTTCCCGCGGCAATTACACAATTCGGCGCAGTGCCGCTGATACCGGTGCCACTGCATGAACTAGTGGTCAGATTGACCGCTCCATCAGTGCCCGTGCCTCCACTAAAAGTAATCGCCGCCGATCCAGTAGTGGTTAACGTGCCGTCATCCGTAACAGTACCGTTTACAACAGCAAGCCGTAAACCCCCTGGCGTAGTTGTATAATCAATATGTGCATCGGTGGTGCTTGCGCTTGTCCACCCGGTTTGGTTGCTGGTGTGATTTGCAGAAGTCGTTTGATTCACCGACGACCAAGTGGTCTGTGCGAAACTGCCCGTCGAGGTGGCGACGGTCAGATCGGTTCCCGTAGTAAGATACGACGAGCTGGTGGAATAAAAGCTCGTCACACCAGTTTGTGCCGCACCACCCGTGTGGCCTGCAGTCGCATTGGTATCGGCAGAGGCCGCCCAATCATTTTGCGTGAACGTGAAGCTCGCCGCGAGCGCGGGAGCAGAAGGTGTAAGCGTGACGCTCACCACGTTCACCGCGACAAACGCAGTGACAAATATTTTCCTCACAAGACCTTTAAACTTTGAAGCTTTTAAACTTCTGCTCCCCTTTCCACCTCGACTCATATAATGGTATTAATGATAACGACTACTCCACAATTCCTACGAGGTGCGACCTCGTAGGAATTATTTTATTTTTCCCAATACAAACTCCTTAATTTTCTTTGCCGCTTCATATGCCTTTCTTGCTTCTTGAAATGTAAACTCGGGGTAATCTCCTGTATATCGGGTCTCTACATAATATCTATTAAGGAGAACAAGATCGTCTTCATAATTCTTGATCTCTTTTTCATAGTGCAATAATAGGTCTTCTAATTTTAACAAGTCATGTATTTTGGGAAATCTTTTATCATAAAACACAAGCATTCCTTTTAGGTATTTTTCCGCCATTTGTTGTGAAAGAAAGCATGCGGTGCTTGGCGCGCCGCGCTCATCTCTTAAAATTGCGCCGATAGAGAGCTCATCCTCTTGCGCTTTCTTAAACAATTCGTGATGTTTTGTTTCATTATTCATTGCCATATAAAACCTTCCCTTTTTCAAAAATATCTTCCACAAAAAAATCCTTCAATTCCATTCTTTTTTGCACTTGTGCCGGAGTATATACAATTAAATCCATTGCGAACTGCCTTGGAAAAACAAAGCGATCTATTTTTCGCGCCATATCCCTCGTGTTTTCAGTTTCCTTCACAATAAACAAATCTACATCGCTGTCTTCGGTAGGGTTTCCCCACGCGTAAGAGCCGAAAAGAATAATTTTTTCCGGATTATATTCCTTGCCAATCCTATCCGCTGTTTCCTGAATTTTTTCAAAAGCTATTTTCATTTTTATTATTTTCTCCTGGCATCCATGTACAAGCGCAACGCCTGGCGGATGAATTCGCTCTTTGTCTTCTCCTCTTTTTTCACCAGCTGCGCCGCCTCTTTCTCAAGCTTAGGGGGCAACGATATCACCCACACTTTTCTCTGGATCGCCATACTGTATTACTTTGTATTACATACCCCTTCTCCCCCTTCTTTCTTTTTCTAGATTCTAAATCCTAGATTCTAACTTCTATGTGCTGTATTACTTTCATTATACATACAACGAAAATAATAGGGAAATCCGCATAGTGTGGATAACTTCCTTATTCACATTTCTGACTTCCCTATCATTTCCTTATTCCTCATGAGGGAAGTCGGATTTCACTCACCAATAAAAAAGCTCCTCGTACATGAGGTGCTTATGCTCTGTCTATTCTCTACTCCCTACTCGCTAATGTATGTTGATATTCTCTATATGCCGTATCTCGGCTTCCCCGCTTACATCGTCAAACACTGCAGAAATGCTGTCCATCTGCCACTTTTGCTCAGGGGAGATCTTGCGCACGAACAAAAACATCTCGACTGTCCTGGCGAACTTTCTCAGTTTATGAAAGGTGATGTTTTCCTCCGGCGCGATGTAACTCCCCTTCTTTACGCTCTTTACCTCCACAAAAACAATATCGCCGCCAGGACTTCTGGCGACGACATCTATCTCTCCGAACTTCGTATTAAAATTGCGCTCAATTATCGAATACCCTTCAGAAATAAGATATTCTGCCGCTTTTTCTTCCCCCGTATTTCCCGTTGCGCGCCTTTGAGTGATCATCTTTTGTGGACTCACCGGGAATCGAACCCGGAACTCAGCAACCTGCCCGCCTAAATTTTGTGGACTCACCGGGAATCGAACCCGGAACTCAGCAATGCGAATGCTGCGTAATACCATTTTACTACGAGCCCTTTTAAAGTCCACAAAACTTGGGCGGGTGAACGAATGCTGCGTAATACCATTTTACTACGAGCCCTTTTAAAGTCCACAAAACTTGGGCGGGTGAACGAATGCCGCGTACTACGACTATACTATGAGCCCCCTCTTTTCTTTTAAAACGAAATCATTATAATGCATGCATTGCAATTTGACAACTTCATACTACCAAAATCGTTTTAACGAAAAAGGAGGTGTCTTATGATGGACAAAAATGAAAGAGAGATACTTGTCAATGCTCTAAAGGTTATAAAGGGAACTCGTTTCATTCCTCACGTATATTCAAACATGGCCTACAATAGCCGAGAATATACTGATGCCGTCGACGCATTGGTGAAGCTTTCCGGGGACAATGAAATCAGGGAAAAAGCGCAGCACTACGCCTTAAAATGGGAAGAGCGATTGAAGGAAAGAGGGGAGAAGGATCTCAAAGAATCAACAAAAAACGGCACTGGAAAGACGTTAAAGATACTAGGGGGATGTCTTTTTGCGCTTGCCGCGATTGGCACAACCGCGGGGATTGTGCATCATAGGAGAAAAAAAAATGAACAAAAGAAAACAGGGGAATAATCCCCTGTTTTCCATTTTTTGCGTTTCTTTAAACTTCCAGATTCTATTTTCTAGTTTCTAGATTCTGCCTTAATGGTCGGAATGCCGGGAATCGAACCCGGATTACACGCACCTCTCACCCGCCTAAATTTCGTCTTGTTGTCGGGGTACTCGGAATCGAACCGAGACCACACGCACCCGAAGCGTGCGTACTGCCACTATACTATACCCCGAAACTTTGGCGGGCGGGGCGTGCGTAATGCTTCACCCTCCCACCTTTTACACATATTAACTCCTCTAGAAACCAATCACCAATTCTGCTGGACGCTATGCAACTGCGTGCAGATGTAAAAAGGCGGGAGGGCAAGCTATACCACATTCCGAAATCCCCTATTTTCACACACCCGAAACGTCTTATGCGGGCTTCTCCGATAATGCGCCTTTTCGGGATATGTTACCATTTCCCGAAAACCCGCGCTATACCTGCTGTTACACGCGAAACTTCCTCTGTTCTTCCTCCTCAAGCAACTTAACCTTCTCCTCGCCTTTCTTTATCATCTCCGAAAGCTCGCTGATAGAAAACTTATCCAACACAACCGCCCGCGCTTCCAGATAATCTTTATCGTTTTTTTGCGGGTCGTCAAGAACCTCTGAAAACAAGGCATTGAGAATGACCCCCACTTTCGGCCCCGGCGCAATGCCCAATATCCGCATCACCTCGTTTCCGTCAATTTTGAGCATTTTAACGGAGATCGGGTCTTTTGACACCTTCTCGACCATATACCTGAAATGGCGCAATTTATAGGGCTCCGCCTTTGGCACGCCCGACCCTATCCTATCGGCAAACCGAACATTGACGAGATCGTCCATATTTTCAAGCCCGACATTCCGTACCAGCCGCCGCACGGAAGACGCCGTCACCTCGTCTACATTATAGTAAAAGAGGTGATAGCGGATGAGTCGCGCGACATCCTCGATTTCCTTATTCGAGAACTTCAATCGGCTCATCGCCTGTGCGGCGATGCGCGCGCCGATCATGTCGTGGTTGTAAAACGTGGCATTCGGTCCCTCGCCCTGTTTTGCCTTCGGCTTCCCAACGTCATGGAGCAACGCCGCAAATCGCACCGTAAAACTAAACCCTTGCTCTGCGGCATAGCGGAGCGATTTTAAATTATGCTCATACACATCGAATATATGGTGTTTGTTTTGTGAAACGTGATACCCGTCAAGCAATTCCGGCAAAACGAAATGCAAGAGCCCGACCTGGCGCAATAGATCGATGCCGTCTGCCGCGTTTTTGCACATGACTATTTTTATGAGTTCGTCGCGGATGCGCTCGTGTGAAACAACGCGAATGAGAGCGGCGTGTTCCTTAACCGCGACGAGCGTTTGTTCTTCTATGGTAAACTCAAGCTGTGTCGCAAATCGCACCGCGCGCACCAAGCGCAACGCGTCTTCATTGAACCGCTCACTTGCGTTTCCAACCGCACGCACTATTTTTTCTTTCAGGTCTTTTTGTCCACCGAATGGATCGATGATCGTGAAACGTAAATCCTGAATCTTGGAGCTTGCATCTTGAATCATGGATCTTGAATCCTGGGTTTCGGGTTTCAAGTTTTGAGTTTCAAGATCGAGCGCCATCGCGTTGATCGTAAAATCTCTCCGCGCAAGATCTTCTTGTAAATGCGTCGTATATTGCACGCTGTCCGGATGGCGTTTGTCGGAATATGCATTATCGACGCGATATGTCGTGATCTGAATTTCCATGCCGTCAATGAACGCGGTCACTGTGCCGAATTTGTTTTCGTAAAAACTTTTGGGGAACACTGCCTGTACTTCCTCCGGCTTCGCGTTGGTCGCCACGTCCCAATCATTCGGTTCGCGCCCGAGCAACACGTCGCGCACGCAACCGCCGACGGCATACGCCGCAAATCCCGCGCGCGCCAGCTCGCTCCCGACGTACATCACTTCTTTCGGAATTACCTCATGCATGCGCATACTATAATACGCTAACGCGCTCCGGCGCAATAATAATGACCGCGGTGATATGTATTACAGTGTATTACTCTATCTCGGTTCTTACTATGCCTGTTATTACTACGGGACGAAAGAGAGGAGAGGGGAGGGGAGAGAAAAAGAAGAAAGGAATTTGTAATACACTCGTCACAAACTCACGCGTATGCGTGAGTTTGTGATTTTCCTGTTCTCTTATTCAATTCCGAATACGCGCTTTAATTTTTCTTCCCCTTCAAAGCGGGACACATACATGAGTATGATGTGATCCCGAACACCCCAAAATACGCCAAGCGCATCTATTTCCTTCTCGCATGGAAACGGAGATAAAAACACGCTCTTTTGCAGCTGATAAAAATCGAGTTCTTTTAATTTCCGTCGCAGCGCATCGCGCGCCGTATTCTTATGGCTCGGGATATCAAACATCACCAACCGCCATGTACCATCCCAGCGCTTCGGCCGTGCAAGCGTCATGGTTTCAAGATTATATTTCAACACCGCTTCTTTTCCGCCCGCCTTTAATCGCAAACGGATCGTCCCATCTGCGGCCTCATGTATATCGATCAATTCTCGTTTCTGCAGGCGCTTCAGATCCTGCATAAATTTGTTTTTTTCAAATTTTTTCGCGCGCATATACTCCCGTAGCAATTGGCGGGGGAGAAGAGGATTTGCGACGGAAAGCGCCGCAACACCGCCGGCAAGCGCCACGAAATGCAAAATCTTTTTTGTATGCGAATCTTTCATATATATCTATATCCTATCTCCAGTATATCAGATATTTGTCACAAAATCACGCATACGCGTGATTTTGTGACAAGCTTATGAAAAGATGTAGCGCACGGTGGGCGCGTACTATGCATTGTGCAACCATAAAAAAGGTGGTATAAAAGCCTGGTATCGTTATCGTATTTACTGCGCGCGCGCCTGTAGCTCAACGGATAGAGCGCATCCCTGCGAAGGATGAGACCGAGGTTCAATTCCCCGCAGGCGCACCAATAGCATTTCATACATTGTTGGCTCTCAAAGAAACACTGTATGACACGCCCATAATTGAACCAGGGAAGGGGTCGGGAAACCTATGGGTTTCCCGTTGCGGAAATATTAAAACCGAAGGGTTTTAAAAAGTGAGCGAGGTGACGAGCGAGCGCGTTCAATTCCCCGCAGGCGCACCGAAGCAAAACCCTCTCGCACATACGCGCGAAGGGGTTTTGCACATATGCACATAGCGGGGAAGCGAGCTTCCGTATATAATGGAGGCATGGCGAAAAAGAGAAAGAGTATCCTTATCATAGAAGACGAGGCGGCGCAGATCCACGCGCTCGAAAAAACATTTCTCAAAGAGGGGTATGCCGTGCATGCCGCGGAAAACGGACAGGAAGGATTCGAGAAAGCAAAAGTGGAAACGCCCGATGTCATTCTGCTTGATATCATCATGCCGGTCATGGACGGCATCACCGCGCTTGAAAAAATAAACGGCGACGATGACACAAAACACATTCCCGTGATCGTGCTCACCAATTTCGCGCTGTATGAACAAGTGCGCCCGTTCATGGACCAGGGCAAAGACCATTTCCTTACCAAGATCAACACGTCGCTTAAAGACGTCGTTACAAAAGCAAACACCATTCTCTCGTGAAACTCTCCCTTACACAACAAGCATTGCTGTTGTGCGCCATCACCCTGCTTTCAAGCGGCATCGCGCTGATATGGTTTGGCACCGATGCGCGCGTTCTTGTCCTTGCGATCACCATATCCATCGCAATGGCCGCATTCGGCGTGCGCATTCTTTTTTCCACGATACGATCCCTCAGCGATCTGCGTTCCCGCGTCGACCAAGTGGCAAAAGGGAACTATGACGTCATCACGCCGGTGCGCGGCATCGGCGAGATCGAAAAACTCGTCGACGCGTTCAACGTCATGGCGTTCCGGCTGAAACATCATGAGCGGCATCTCGCGCACAAAGCATACCAAGCCGCAGTGCTCAAAGAGATCTCGGAGCGCATCACCGCGTCGCTCGACGAAAGCGAAGCGGTGGAGATCATCGCGGGATCGCTCGGCAAGGTCGTGCCCTACAGCATCGCTTCGTATCTCACGCTCAAAAACAACGGCGCCGCGCTCCTCAAGTGCCACATCGAAGAATCGGTCAACAAAGCATTCGCGGAGGAAGCAAAGCGCATCCTGTTTGGCGCGCTCGCTGCGCTTGGAAACAGCACGCTCTCAGAAGAACAGATCGAAAAAACGATATGTTTTGGCGCATTCTTTGACGAGGAAGCAAAAGCCCCCGTGCGCTCGCACTTTACGCTTCCCATATATGTGAATAGCGCGCTCACCGGGATCATCACCGTCACCTCCGCAACGCCGAATCTGTATAAGGAAGAGGAGATAGGTATTTTATACACTGTCACGGAACAGGCGGGCGCGACGATATCGAAAACGAAAGCTCTCATCGCCGAGGAGTCGAACAAGACCCAGTCCATGCTTTCGTCCATCAACGAAGGACTCATTATGGTCACCACCGGACAGAAAATATCGATCATCAATGAAAAAGCGAAAGAGATCATCGGCATCCCGCACCAGGACAACCCCACATTGCTCGATGTCATTCAGGCGCTCTACGGTACATTCGATTTTCGCGGCGCCACCGACCGCGTGCTTGCGTCCAAACAAACGCAATCATTCCAAGAATTCACCGCGGGGGCCAGCGCATACAAGATCATCGCGAACCCCGTGAAAGAAAAAGATGGGGACATCGTCGGCGTCGTATTCATCTTTTCCGACATCACGAAAGAAAAAGAGATCGACCGGATGAAAACGGAATTCATTTCCATCACCTCGCACCAACTGCGCACGCCGCTCTCATCCATGAAATGGTTCCTTGAAATGCTCATCAACAAAGATGCCGGCGAACTGCCGGAAAAAGCAAAAACGATCGTTGAGGATGTATACAGATCGAACGAGCGCATCATCACGCTCGTGAACGACCTGCTTGATGTATCGCGCATCGAGGCGGGCAAGATGCAGAACGAACCGACGCCGACCAACCTCATTGAATTCCTCAAAAGCATGCTTCCGGAAGCAGAGCAACAATTCAAGCAACGGTGTCAAACATTCGAATTCCGCCGGCCGGATACGCTTCCGCGCGCGATGGTGGACCCCAAGCTCGTATGGCAGGTGATCGGGAATCTTTTGAGCAATGCGTCCAAATACACGCCGGAAGGAGGGAAAATATCGCTTGAGCTTTCTATTCACGATGATGCCGTTCTTTGTGCGATCACCGACAACGGCTACGGCATCCCTGAATTCCAACAGCATCGGATATTCGAGAAATTCTTCCGCGCGGACAATACCGCGAAAATGGAAGGCACCGGGCTTGGCATGCACATCGCGCGGCAGATCACCAACGCGATGGGAGGAACACTATGGTTTGAATCCGCAGAAGGAAAAGGAACGGCGTTTTATCTTTCGCTGCCGATCACCGGCGCAAAAAAACAGGAAAAACCCGTGCGGTCACGCGCTAAAAATGATACACTGCAACCCATATGACGTTTCAGATCAAGCTCACGCTCCTTTTCACCCTTCTCATCGCCGTTCTCATTGGCGGGCTTTTTTATGAGTTCGACACCACGGTAGAAAGCTATTTGAGAAACACGGCGATCAAAAATTTTCACGCCATCGTTGAAACAAGCGAAGGAGCGTATTTCGCGTTCGCCGATAAAATAAAAACGAGGACGCTTGACTGGAGCTCGGACGGCGCCATCCGCGCCGCGACAGGGAACATCCTCTCGCTCCCGGAAGGGGAAGAGCATGCGGCTGCCGTAAACAACCTTGCTCGCTACCTCCGCGAAGAAAAACTGAAACATGATCCCTCGATAAGCATCATCGATATTCTCGATAAAAACGGCATCGTCGTCGTTTCTTCGCGCGCCGACCGCATCGGCATCGATGAAAAAAAGGAAGAAGAAAAATTCCACGCGCACCGATTCAGCGAAGCGATCGCTTCGCCATTATTCCGCGAAGTGTTCGTCACCAATGTCGTCTATGAGCCCGACGAAGGCATGGAGCCGATGATCCACGCCGTCACGCGCATCTTCTCTGCGGTGAAAGACGCGCAGGGCAACCTCGTGCCGATGGATGCGGTGATGCTCCTGCACTTCACCAATATCGATGAGCTCGGCAACATACTCTCGGGCCAACAGCAGATCGAGCAGGGCGCGCTCAGCGGACGCGTGCTGTTTGAATACCTCAAAACCGCCGACATCTACATGGTGAACAAAGACAATCTCATCATCACCCCTTCCCGTTTTGTCGGAGACGCGCTTCTGAAACTCCGCGTCAACACGTATCCGGTGAAGGCGTGCCTTGAGGAAGGGCGTGAGATCGCGGGGGAATACACCAACTACCGGGGCATCAGGGTGTTTGGCGCGTCCATGTGCCTTGTGCGCGACCATACCGTGCTTATTGCGGAAGTGCAAGCAGACGAGATATTGGCGCCGATAAAAGCATTTCGCTCAAAACTCGCGCTTGCGAGCATTCTTATCGCGCTTGCGGGCGCGCTCGGTGTTTCGCTGTTAAGCCGTTTCTTTTTGAGAAATCTCAAGCCGATCGCACTCGCGGTAAACGAAGTTGCGCTTGGGAACGCTTCTGTCCGCGCGAAAATAAAAGGGCATGATGAGATCGCACAGGTGGGACTCGTGTTCAACCAGATGCTTGATGCCATTGAAAAAACCGGCCGCGAGCTGCAAGACGCGCAAACCAAGCTCACGAGCATCAATACCGATCTTGAACAGCGCGTGAAAGAACGCACCGGGGAGTTGGAACAGCTGAAAGCGGGTCTTGAACAAACCGTCATGGAACGGACACAGGAAATGAAAGAAAAAATGGAAGAACTCGAAAAATTCAAAAAACTCACCGTCGGCAGAGAATTAAAAATGATAGAACTTAAAAAAGAGATCGAAATGTTAAAAAATAAGTAGCGATGCGAATATACGAATTATACTAATGATACAAATAGCTGAAAAGAAAAATAAAATTATATGTCCGGAGTTGTCCTATTTATTAACCGGTATTTGTTTTGATGTTCACAACACAAAAGGGAGGTTTTTAAGAGAAAAACAATATGGGGATGAAATTGAATTACGATTAAAAGAAGCGGGCTTGCCTTATATACGAGAAGCTTCAATCGAAAAAACAGGCAATATTATAGATTTTATTATTGATGAGAAAATTATTTTAGAAATTAAAGCAAAACGGCTTTTAGAAAAAGGGGATTTTTACCAAACCCAACGCTATTTGCAAATAACAAATTTTAAACTTGGGCTTTTAGTAAATTTTCGCAATCGTTATCTAAAACCAGTAAGGATTATTAAGATAGAAACAGACAATAGGCATAAATTTGTATAATTCGCATAATTCGTATATTCGCATCGCTACTCTTAATAAAATATATGGCCCAACAAAACGACGTATTGAAAAAAATAACCCCGCGAAATCCGGCCGACCTCGCGCTCGCGAACCTCATGCCGCGCCGCCCCACGATGGGCCCCGATGTACCGGTCGTATTGTGGCGGGTATTGCGCCTGGTAAGCTTGCACGACATACTCGGAGATGAAACGCCGGCCATCGCATATCTTATGGGTAAGCGCCTCGGCGCCATGCTCGGCGCGAAAACCATCGAAGAACTGCACGAACAGCTCACCCGGATGAAGATCGGCAGGCTTGATCTTTCCGTGAACACGCCCGATGCCGTGCATCTTGCGATCGGCGAATGCCTCACGTGCGACGGCATCACGCCGCCTATCGGCAGGGCGATATGCCAGCTTGAAGCGGGCGTCATCGCGGGGGCGCTTGAGACCATCTATCCGGGGAGAAAGGCCGCGGGCGAAGAAACAAAATGCATCGGCGGGCTTGGCGATGACGTGTGTCTTATTGAATGCCGCATTATTTAGCCCTTATGAAAGAGCACCCTTCCGCGCCCCTCAGCGCGGCACAGCGCGAGATAGAGCGCGTCAAGATCGTCTATGAAGAAGACGCTATGGCGCGCCGGGTACGCGCCCAAGCCGAGGAACGACTTCATGAAAAAAGGATCGAAGATCAATCGCTGCGGCTTAAAAGCAAAATGGAGGAATTGCGCGATGGCGAGATCGCCACGCTCAACATCCTCGAAGACACGCGCGAGCTGGAGCTCACGCTGGAATCAGAGCGCGACCGGCTTTCCCATATTATCGCATCCATGAACGAAGGATTAGTGTTCATCGATAACGCATATCGCATCATTCTTGCCAACCCTGTCGCGGCTAACATGCTTGAGATCGCCGTGGAAAAAGCACCCGGCATAAATCTGATCGACATCACCACCCTCTGGAAGGGAAACAAAAAACTTTCCACCGAAGAGCGGTTCAGCACGAAAGCACTGACGACCGGCAAGCCCGTTTTTGCCTCGCTCGCAGATGATATTTTTATAGAGACGCAGAGCGGAAGAAAATTCCCTGTCGCGTTCATGATCTCTCCGCTCACCGAGAAAAACGACGCGACAGAAGCGGTGATAGTGTTTCGCGACATCACCGAAGAAAAAAATCTTGCTGAAGCGCAGAAGAGCTTCGCATCGGTCGCGTCGCATCAGCTCCGCACGCCGCTCACCGCCGTCCAATGGAATCTTGAACTCCTGATGGGCAAAGAAGTGGGAACGCTCACCGACAAACAAAAACAATTCGCCCTCGATGCATATGAAGGAGCGGAAAAGCTCGTCGAAACGATCAACCTGCTTCTTTCGCTCACGCGGGTGGAAAGCGGATTTGTTCAAATAGATCCTTCGCCGATCGCGATCCCTGATTTCATGCGCGCCATTGCGGATGAGCTCGCGCCGCTTGCCGCCCAAAAAGAACTTACGCTCACCATGCGTGAGCCCCAAGATCCGATACCGCACATCATGCTTGATGCGCCCATGCTCCGTGAAGTTGCCGTGAACATTCTTTCAAACGCGATCCGCTATTCCAACCCGGGAGGCGCGGTGGAGGTGGCATTCGAAACAAGCGATAGCGCCGTCACGATATCGGTGAAAGACAACGGTATCGGGATCCCCGCGGCGCAGCATTCCCGCATCTTTGAAAAATTCTTCCGTGCGGACAACGCCATCCGCAAAACCGCGGACGGCACGGGGCTCGGCCTCAACCTCGCCAAAGCGCTCGTCACGCTGTGGCACGGTACGCTATGGTTTGCATCAGAAGAAGGAAAGGGCACGACGTTCTATTTCACCATTCCCTACGAAGGCATAAAAGAAAAGCGCGAAGGAAAATCACTTGTCATGTGATCCCTATTGGAACTACTATTAATCTATGACCGACACAAAAAATCTTATCGCCGCCTGCATCACCGCGCACATGCATGTGCTCGGGCCTGTCGCCGCACTCGCGCTCGCGCGAAAAATAGCATCGCTGACCATAGCCGACAACGGCGACGTGCTTGCGATCGCTGACAACCCCGAAGCGGCGCTGGAAGAACTCAAAAACGCGTATCTCTCCTTTGCGCAAGAAGCATCACGGGCGATCCTGCGCGCCCTCGCGCAAAAACACCCGCCACTGCCTTAACTGTTACCGATCTTCCGTCGTCCGACGACCGAATGCCCCGTTGTTCGAGATCGGACTCCAAATACTGAAAATGACACGTCATAGAGCGCTGCAATTTCTCGCGTTTCTCGCATTGACGATACCAGCGCTCCCGCCGGCGCTTTTTCCCTTCTTTCAACCCTACACCTTCGGCAAAACAACGTTGTTTGAGATCATCGTCGAAGCGATGGCGTTGGTATGGCTTTCCACACGGCTCTTCCGCGCATGGACGATCTTCACGAGACCGTATCTCGTGAAAATTGCCCTGCTGACTTTTGCGGTCGCCGCAACGCTTTCCACTCTTTTTGCGGATAATCCCGTGACAAGCTTCTGGGGATCAAGCGCGCGGATGGACGGCCTGTTCACGCTCTTTCATTTCGTTATATTCTTTTTCATGCTCGCCGCATCATTCGCTGAAAACGCATGGCGCCGCCTTATGCAGGTTTCCGTAGGCGCGGGGACATTTGCGGCGCTGTATGGCATCGCGCAATGGTTTGGCGCGCCGTTTGTTGTAGCAAGCGGGGGGGAGATATTCGGGACGCTCGGCAACCCGTCATATCTCGCGCTGTATCTTTTGTTCACCGTCTTCCTTGCGCACCATCTCGCACAACAAGAAAGCAAACGAGAAACCGCTATCCTTTTGTATTGTGCGGCGGCGATACAGGTCATCGCGCTGCTGCTTACGCAGGTGCAGGCGGCAACGCTCGCGCTTGCGGCCGGCGCGCTTGTTGCGGCATATCCGCATATCCGCGCACGCATCACCCTCACGCGCAGCGCTGTCGCGCTCATAAGCATAGGCGCGCTTATCTTTTTATTTTCTTTCAGCGCGAATTTTGCGAAGCTCGCTTCGTTGTCGGAAGGAGGCGCGTCACTGTACAATAGAATTGCGGTGTGGCGCATCGCACTCTCAGGCATCGCGGAAAAACCGCTTTTCGGCCACGGAGCAAATAATTTTGAGTCGTATTACCTTGCGCAAAAAAATATGGGGGGCGTCCCTCTTCCGGCAACAGGCGAAACATTCGACAAACCGCACAACGCATATCTTGAACTCGCGTTTTCCTACGGCATCGTCGGGCTTGCCGCATATCTTTTTTTTGTGGGGATGATCATACGCCGCGCGCGGGCGTTTCCCGCGCTTTGGGGCGCGCTTATGAGTTATCTCGCGTTTCTCTTTTTCTTTTTTGACACGTTCGCATCGCTTCTTGTGTTCTTTTTTGTCGCGGCATTTCTGTTCTCTTCTTCTCCCGAAGAGAACAGTGATAGCGCTGTACAAAAAACCGTTTCTCCTTTTACTCTTGTCGCAGGCGGCATCGCGCTTGCGGCGATCTTTTTCACATTTCATTTCAGGCCGCTCTATTCCGCATACTTTGCCCGTCAATTTCTCATGCAAACAGCAACAACGCAAACCTCCAATGAGACGCTCAAAGCAAAGGCACTTCGGCACCATGCCTTTAACGCTCCTTTTATCGAACGCGCCATCTTGCTTGCCGAGCGTGTGATTAAAAAATAAGCGGAAGGAATGTGTAATACAATTATCACAAACTCACGCATACGCGTGAGTTTGTGATTTATCTTGTTCTTTTGCAAAAATCAACGATACGCAATCCACAGAAAGAAAAAAGGTAATGATTATGCTATACTGAAAACACCATGGAGAAGAAGGACGCGAAAATACTGATCGTCGAAGATGACATCATGCTCAATAAAATATATCAAACCAAGCTTACTCTGCTTGGGTATCAAGTGCTGGCCGCATACGACGGGGACGAAGGGCTTACGATGATGGGGGAGCACCAGCCGCATTTGGTGCTTCTTGACCTCATGCTCCCCAAAAAGAACGGGTTTGAAGTGCTTGAAGCGGCAAAGCAAGACGTGAAGATAAGCCGTATCCCCGTTATCATCCTTTCCAACCTCGGGCAGGGGGGGGACATCCAAAAAGGCATGGAGCTTGGCGCGGTCGATTTTCTCGTGAAAAGCAACGTAAAGCTGGAAGCGGTTGTGGATAAAATAGGAATTGTTTTGCAAAAGTACTATGGGTAGGGTATACTATTAACTAACCCATTCGATAGACTCAGGGTTAGTCCTGAGTGCAGTCGAAGGACTAATAACTTTTAACTAACAATTAATAACTCACACACATGGTCCAAACGAATAAAAAAGGATTCACGTTGCTTGAGCTTTTGATCGTCATCACCATTTTGTCGATCCTCACGCTCGTGATAGTCCTGTTCATTAACCCGGTCGAACTGCTTAAAAAATCACGCGATGTGCAAAGAATGTCCGACCTCGCTACGATGAAAACGGCGATTGCATTATATCTGCAGGACAGGTCAACCAACAATTTGGGGGGAGCACCGTACTGCGGCACCGGAACGCTTTCTGACGCCACGCTCGCCGCGACATCTCCGCACATATCGATTGCCGACTCCACTCCTGCAACCGGGGCAACTTTTACGACGGGAGGTGTTGCGTGCGCCACCAGCGGCGGATATAACGCAACCACCACTGCTGATCTCTACAAAAATAACGGACAAGGATGGATCCCTTACATGGACTTCTCCACATTCACCGGCGGTGCGCCGATCGAAAAGCTTCCCGTTGACCCGACCAATACGGCTACTGCCGGCACATGTGGGGTAAACAGCTTGTACTATCGCTACGGTTGCAAGACAAACAACACATTCGAGCTTGATGCGACACTTGAAAGCGACACGTATAAATTAGGCGGAACCGATTCCAAAGTAGAAAAAGACGGTGGTAACAGCGAGATGCGCTTTGAAGTCGGTACTGACTTAAGCATTCTCCCGAGCTCTGCTCCTGTAGGATTCTCCGCCCTCTAACATTTCTCTGATCTCTCCAACCACCCCTCCCATGCTCGCATGCGAGGGGTTTTTGTTTTATTCATGCAAAAAATGGTATAATTGAAAACACTTAAACCTATACCATTATGTTTTTTTCACTTCTTGATTCCGCGCTTAACTGGGTGCCGCTTGTTGCGGGTGTTGCGGCGATCGTATTTGTATACATCAGACATCGGAAAGGCACGTGCGAGATACGCATCATGAAAAAGGTGGTGCTTTCACTCGCGGGGTTCCTTGCATGCATTGTCGTTTTCAAGATCGCGGTGCATTATTTCATCCTTCGAAGCGACGCTTCGTTTGGCATTGGCCTTTTGCCGCCGCACACGCCGTTATGGGATTGGTTTGCACCCATGGCGATCGCGCGCTATGTCTTTCCTTTTGCAGTGGCACTTGCGGCCGCCGGAATTGCGTTTCTTGTCACGCCGCTCGTCAATAAACTATTCAAAGGAGAGCTTTTTGCCGAGGAAGACAAATACATCGTTGCGCTTGCCGCGCTTATCGTCGGGTGGCCGAACTTTGTGCTGTATTTGGGCGCGGCGGTCATGCTCACCGTGCTGCTTTCTATCCGCGAAACGCTGCGGTACGGCATTGAGGCGCGCATCGTACTGACCGACGCACTTATTTTTTCCGTGCCGCTCGTGCTGTTATTCGGCGACATCGTCGCGCCGCATCTGTATCTGTACAAACTTACTATCTTCGCATAACGCATGCATATTTCTGAGGCGAACCTCAAAAAGATCGTCGTCGCATCGGGCATCATCTCTGATGCGCAATTTGAAGCGGCGCGGCAGGAAGCGCTGCGGTCAAACCGCACCATCGGCAACGTACTCATCGGCAAAGGAGATATCACGGAAAATTATTTCGCCGAGATCGTCGCGAACTATTTTGCCGTGCCCATCGTGAATTTCCAGGCCGCGCCGCCCGATGACGCCGCGCTTCACTTGCTCCCCGAACAATTCTCGAAAGCAAAACGCATCGCGCTGTTTGCCATCGATCATGAGAAAAAAACGGCAAAGCTCGCGATGGAAGACCCGGGCGACCTTAAAACCATCGACCTTGTTGCCGCAAAATTCGATATGCGCGTTGAGCCGCATCTCGCCACATCGTTATCGATGAAGGTCGCTTTTAAAGAATACAAGAAAGATATTTACAAAGAATTCAACACGATCATCGAGGAGTCCATCAAGGAAGCGCTTGCGGCGGGCAACGTCAAAGACATCGGGAAAATGGCCGAGCATGTGCCCATCATCGCCATCACCGACGGACTCATGGAGTACGCGGTCGCGCTCGGCGCATCCGATATTCATATCGAACGCCTGCCGGAAAAAGTGCTCGTGCGCTACCGCATCGACGGCATCCTGCGCGACATCGTGGAACTCCCCAAAGAGATCGACGACGCCATCATCGCCCGCATCAAAATACTTTCAAGCCTCCAGATCGATGTCCACTTCACGCCGCAAGACGGCCGGTTCAAGTTCAAACTTGAAGACCAATCCATCGACGTACGCGTATCCGTCATGCCCACGTTCTACGGCGAAAAAGTGGTCATGCGCCTCCTCCGCGGCTCGATCCGTCCTTTGAACCTTGCCGAACTCGGCATATCCGAACGGGACATCGCCACTATCAATGAAGCCATCAAACGGACGTTCGGCATGATCCTCATCACCGGCCCGACCGGCTCAGGTAAGACCACCACGCTGTATGCGATACTCCACAAGCTCAATACGCCGACGGTCAACATCGCCACGATCGAAGACCCTATCGAGTACGACGTCGAGCGCATCAACCAAACACAGGTGAACCCCAAAGCCGGCATCACCTTCGCCAACGGCCTGCGCAGCTTGATGCGCCAGAACCCCGACATCATCATGGTGGGGGAGATCCGCGACGAAGAAACCGTTTCTATTTCACTCAACGCCGCGATGACCGGCCACCTTGTGCTTTCCACACTCCACACCAACGACGCGCCCACCGCGATCCCGCGGTTCATCGATATGGGCGGCGAGCCGTTCCTTGTGGCAAACACGCTCAATGTCATCATCGCCCAGCGGCTCGTACGCCGCATCTGCACCGTCTGCGTTTCAAGCTATACGCCGACACCAGAAGCGAAAGAATCCATGAAAAAACAGCTTGCGCTCTACCATGCCGACCCCGCCCGCATCAAGATCCCTTCCCAGCTATACAAAGGAAAAGGGTGTCAGGCATGTTCAGGCACCGGCTATTCGGGACAGATCGGGATCTTTGAGGTGCTCAATGTAAGTCCGCGCATCAGAGAACTTATCAAACCGGGCGTTGCCATCGACCAATTGCGCGCGGTCGCCGAGGAAGAAGGGATGCGCCGCATGTTCGAGGACGGCCTCGCAAAAGCGGAGGCCGGCGCCACCACCATCGAAGAAGTGTTCAGGGTCATTATGGAGTAACTCCCAACTAATAACTAACAACTTATAACAAATAACACACTGTGGAGGCTTTCCGATTCAAAAACTGGAGCGTTTATAAAGAAGCAAAGGCCTTATTCATGTCTGTCGTAAAAATAACACACGAGCTACCCAGTGAATACAGATACACAATAGGCGACCAAATGATCCGCTCGGGGCTATCAATCGTTTTAAACATTGCGGAAGGAAGCGGTAAAGAATCGGACAAGGAATTGAACAGATATTTCAACATCGCCATGGGTTCGACCAATGAAACGCTTGCGGTTATTGATGTCCTTAGCGATCTTCGTATAGCGGATGAAAAGAAAATGGAAGAAGCAGAAAAGTTATGCGTAAGCATTTCGAAACAGCTTGGCGGATTTAAAAAGAAGTTAAAAAAATAAGTCCACGTAAGTTATCAGTTAATGGTTATAAGTTTTTAGTTAACGGCCATGCCCTTATTCACATACGTCGCATCGAAAAAAGACGGCACGATTGTAGAAGAAGAGATCGAAACAAAAGACCAGGCGTCCGTCGTCGCCTATCTGGAAAAACACGACTACTTTCCGGTTTCTGTTAAGGAAAAAAAGGTGTATCGCTCTCTTTCTATCTCATTTTCAAGCAAAATAACCCTGCTTGAAAAAGTGACATTCGCCCGCAATCTCGCGCTCATGATAAAGTCGGGCATCGGCATGTCGGAGGCGGTCGCCATTCTCCTTGAAGACGCCGAGCGGGCGCCTCTCCGAAAAGTTCTTTCAAAAATAAAAGCGGACCTCGAAAAAGGGCTTCAGCTTTCCGCTGCGCTTGAAACATTCCCTTCGCAATTTTCTACCGTGTTCATCAGCCTCCTGCGAGCGGGAGAGACATCGGGAAATCTTGAAATGTCACTGCTTCAAATAGCCACCCAGCTTAAAAAAGAGAACGATCTCAAAAAGAAAGTGCTGTCTGCCATGGCGTATCCCGCGATCCTTCTTTCACTTGCGTTCGGCGTCGTGGCACTGCTAGTCACCGTGGTGCTTCCGCGCGTCAGCAAAATATTCACGCAGGCGCATGTACAACTGCCGCTCCTCACCCGCATCTTGCTTGGCATTTCCGATTTTGTCGCGAGCCAATTTTTCGCAACGCTCGCGATCATTGCGGGCATCGTCGCGATCATCGCGCTTGCCCGCAGGTCATCTGCCGGCAAGCGCGCCTTGCAGGTCCTTTTCATCAAAACACCGCTTATCGCGCCGCTCATGAAAAAGATCGCGCTGGTCCGTTTCACCGGCACCCTCCATTCGCTTATGAAAGCAGGCGTGCCGCTCACCAAAGCGCTTGAAATCACCGCGCAGGCGATCGGCAACGCATCATACCGGCAGGTACTTTTAGATATCGCAAAAAACGAGATATCTAAAGGCATTTCATTCGGCATGGCGCTCAAACAGCGACCGGAATATTTCCCGCGGCTCACGTCAAGCATGATCGTCATAGGGGAAAAATCGGGAAACCTTGAAAACGTACTTGAAAACTTGAGCTCCTTTTACGAGGAAGAGGTGGACGGCACGATCAAGTCGCTTATCACTATTTTAGAGCCGGCATTGTTGCTCTGCATCGGCCTCATCATCGGCGCGATCGCGCTCTCTATCGTCATGCCGATCTATCAGATGATCAATGTGGTGCGGTAGGGTTATAACAGCGAGTAGAATGTAGCGAGTAGGGAGTAGAAGAAATGCAAAAGAGAAGCAAAAATCAGAACTTAGGGAGTAGGGAAAAGAGCGTGAGAAATGAAAACGCAAACATATAAAGATCTGATAGTGTGGCAGAAATCCAAAAAACTTGTTTTGGAGATCTATGCTCTTGCCGAGCAATTTCCTCCCAGCGAAAAATTCGGGATCACCTCCCAGCTTACGCGCGCGGCGATCTCCATCCCGTTAAACATCGCTGAAGGGTATAGACGAAGGGGGGATAAGGAAAGAGCGCAGTTTTTTTCTATTGCTTTTGGTTCGGCCGCAGAAGTCGAAGCATTGATCGATATCTGTAAAGATTTGCACCTTTTCAAAAATTGTAATTTCACCGCCAGCGAGAATCTTTTAGACGAAGTATTGCGCATGCTAAATGTTTTCATAAAAAATTCTTCCCTACATTCTACTCGCTACTCGCCGCCTTCTCCACAAAAGGGTTTCACTATTCTCGAACTTATCGTTGTACTCGGTATTTTCGCCGTCATTGCCGGCGTTGCGGCGGTACAACTTGCCAACTTCCAGCGCGGCACCGTGCTTGAAAGCACATCAAAAGACGTCGTGAGCGCGTTGCGCTTGGCGCACGACAAAGCAATGCTCGGAGAGGACGGTGACAGCAACGGACAAGGTGATGCGTGGGGCATCCGTTTTGCCAACAGCACAACAGATACGTATGCTTCTTTTTATGGTGCAGCGTACAATGTAAACAATGTGAAAGAAACGGTTTATCTTTCTCCGCCGCTCGCATTCAGCGCGCCCACTGAAGGAAACAATACCGATGTGATATTCACCAAGCTTTCAGGGACAACGACTTCGGCGAACATCACCATCGGTGACAACGGCCAGATAAAGACGGTCACCGTGGACGCGTCGGGAAGGATCAGCTCAAATTAAACATTTGACATTTAACATATGACATTTGACGATAAAAATTCAAATGTCAGATACCGGATGTTACATATGAAAAGTCAAAAGTCAAAAGTCAAACGTTGGGAGAAAGGTTTCTCCCTTTTTGAAGTCCTCATCGCCATTTCCGTTTTTGCCGTTATCGGCGTCGTCGCGGCACAGTTGATCGGCATTTCTCTGCAATCCGACAAAACAAGCGGGCAAAAGACCGTCGCGCTCCAGCTTACGCAAGAAACCGCTGAAGCGCTCGATTCGCTTGCTGGAGAGTCGTGGCAGAACATCTACGGCCTTTCCAAGGGATCCGCGAACCATTATTACACCGTAGTCAGCGGCAGTAAGTGGGCGACTTCCACCGGCGACGAACTGCTCACGATAAACGCCGGTTCATACAAGCGGTATTTCTATATAGAAAATGTGTCCCGTAGCAGCGGAGGCGCCATCGTCGTTTCCGGAGGCAACAACGACCCCTCTACCCAAAAAGCTACGGTGGTCGCCTCATGGCAAAACGACGGGGGCGTGGATATCGGCTTCGCCACAACGACAAAATATCTCATGCGCGCGCGCAACACCGCCGCCACGCAAACTTCATGGGCATATTCCGGACAAGGATCGAATCCTTCTTCCGGCGAAACAGCGGACTTCAACAGCGACTACGCATCGGATGCCGGCAACATCAGCACCTCCACCCCCTCGGGAAGCTTGACCCTTACACAACAATAACTTTATTCACAGCCCTCTTTTGGGTGTTTTGAGGAACTCTGTTATATAATCAAAAGCACCGTTATCAGTAATATAAAAAATTATGGGGGAGATAGTTATCATGATCGTTGATATTGCCTTGGTCGCGTGCGGAATCTTAGCCGCATATTACGCAAAACAGGTCGGCGGCAGTATAGGACACAAAAGCATCCAGCTTATGGCTTCCGGTTTTTTGCTTCTGGGGGTCGCTCATATTCTTGAAACCGCGCTCCTTACTTCCTTCCCTCAGCTCGATCTGGAAACAGTGGAAATAAGCCATCGCGTTTTGGTGCTTGTTGCGACGCTATTGATCTTGATCGGCTATGCGCGCTTGGCGCGGTTTGTCAGATCGTGAGCTTATTACGTGTGGGGATAAACCCCCTTTCACACTCTATGAAAAAAGTCCTCATTATAGAAGATGATGCCATCATCGGAAAGATCATTCAGCTAAAGATCGAGTATGCCGCCGCGCAAAACAGCATTGCAGTAGAGGTCTCGAGAGTGTTTGACGGAGAAGAAGGTTTGCGCGCGGTCGCGGAGAAAAACCCCGACCTCATCGTGCTTGACCTCATGATGCCGAAAAAATCAGGGTTTGAAGTGCTTGAGAGCATGAAGAATGCGGGAACGAAAGAGGGGGGCGCTCCTCACATCATGGTTTTGACCAATCTTTCGGGAGAAGGGCATAAAGATAAAGTGACGGAACTTGGCGCTTCCGCCTATTTCATCAAATCGGGCACGACCATTCAGCAAATAGCCGATTACGTCGTCACACAACTTGGCGCGACGCCTGCACCCATTCAGTAGCTTTTATTCTGAATCAAACAAAACCCCCGCATTCGCGGGGGTTTTGTGTCTTACGCCAACGCGTCGAGAAAGAGATCGTTGTTATAAGAGCGCCGCGGTTGGCGACAATACTTTTAAATTGTTCCCCACTTCATATCGGTCGTTTGCCATCGTGCCGCTCGGGCTTGTATTGCTGTTACCGCCATCAAGCGCGCCTTTATCCTCACACCCGGACACCGTACACCCCGGTTTATACTTCGCGCTTTCGAGTGCGGCATCGATCTCATACTGATATTTTGAGCCATTATAGTTGCACCCCCAGCGGTAATACAGGCCTGACGTGAGCGTATTGGTCGGGTCCATCGGCAAACTGGCAAGCGCGCTCCCCGAGGAAAGGCCGGTAAAGTTTGCCCGCACCCATCCGGTGCCATCAGCAAGCTGGCGAGTAGAGGTCGCAGTAACCACATAGGCGGTAGTCCGCGCCACATCCGGAAATGACACATAGGTGTTTGCGTCCGGGTTAGTCGTCGTCTCCGGCGGGTTCGTTGAATAACATATGCCTGTTGCAGGAAGTGCGTTGCTCAACACCAGCTGTGTGGCGCCTTTGAGCGCGGCGAGGTCGGAAATACGCTGGGAATCCCGAGACTGCGCGAGAATTTCGGCCGGGTCGATAAGCACGACGACCACGACACCGAGAATGACAAGGATCGTGATCACGATGAGAAGTTCAACCAATGTGAACCCTTTTTGCATTTTGCGTTTGGTATGATGCATCACAAAAATTATAATTAATGATTATGTAAATAACAGCATTAGTATACCAGATACACCCATACAAGCAACTATAATTGTCCACCAAGGCAGGAGCATGTATAATGAAGAACATATGCTGACCTCAAAGTCGCTTTTTCATTCTAATCTCGCGATCCTTTTCCCCGAGCAAGGGTTTGCGGCGCCCGACAACGGCGCATTCGCGGCGCTGTGCGGCGGCAAAGGCGCGGAAGGCGCCCGGTTTTTCGACGATCCGTTCGCGCGTACCAAAATGCTCACGCTTCCAGCGCTCGGACTAAAAGCGGTGCTGGAAGGAAGACGGCTCCGCGTAGAAGACGAATCGGCAAGCGAGCCGGATAAGAGCCGACTTACCGTGGAAGCGTCGCGCATCGCGCACGCGCTTTTCCCAAATACCGCACTCGAAGGGTTCGGGCTTAATATCGATGCGACCTGCCGCTTCAACAATGTCATCCGCATCCAGAATATGTTCGAGCATTTTTTTGGCGCAGAACCGCTTGGGCGAGCCGACCTGCGCGACTTCGGCTTTCAATTCACCATCGACCGCGGCGCAGGCAACACCGATATTTACTTCATCAAGATCACCGCGCCGCTTGAGATAGCGCTGCATGTAAACCGCCATTTCGCGGAGCGCACACTACCCGCGCCAGACCGTTTGCAACAGCTTTTTGAGGACTGTTATAATGAAATAGATACCATCATCGCTCATTTGAAAGCGTAATTGCGTATGTCATTTTCTTCCAACGGCGTACAACTGAATGTGTGGAAAAAAAAGAGCTGGCTCTTTTCGTTCGCGGTGCGCGCGGCGGAGCTCGTGCTTTCCGTCATGTTCATCATCGCGCTCGGAGGCGTTGCGCTTATGCCTCACGACAGCAAGGCGGCGCTCGGTGTTTCCAATATTCTTTCGTATCAGGGGCGACTCACCGACGCAAGCGGCAATCCGCTCGGCGGCTCGGGCACAAATTACTGCGCCGCCTTTTCCATCTGGGACGCTTCAAGCGGTGGCACAAAATTATGGCCGACCGCAACGTCAAGCACCACTATTTTGGTAACAAATGGCGTCTTTAACACGGGCATCGGTTTAGCGGACGATTTGAGCACATACAATTTTTATGACAACAACACTACCTATCTGGAGGTTGATGTTGCCTCACAAGTTGGTGGAACGTGCACGGGGGTCAGCTGGGAAGCTCTCGCCCCGCGCCCCCGCATGGATGCCGCGGCGTATGCGCGTGTCGCGCGCGATGTCTACGGCGACCTTTTGCGCACCGACAATGCGAACGGCAGAGTGCAGGTCGGCACGGCGGGAACAAATCCAACCCTACTTCTTCTTGGCACAAAAAATCTTGCCGACAGCACGCTTTCCTATGTCGGTCAGACCTGCACAACGAACGGTACGATGTGGTATAACTCCGCGACCACTCACTCGCTCCTGTGCGAGAATGGCTTCGTAAAAGCGCTCGCAAACGCCACCACCACTATTGACGCGCTCTTGCCCGCGGGAAACCTTGATGTGGCGGCAACGGCGATAACAAACGGCACCATTACGCTTGCAGGGGGCAACAATATCACCTTAAGCCAGAACGGAAACGCGCTAACGATCCGCGCGGGAGCGGGTATTCCCGGCATTGCGGGTTCCGGCGCATCCACTGTTACCAACGGCACCCTGCAATTTGCCAATGCCAACAACATCAGCTTCGGCTTGAACGGTTCAACGATGACGGCTTCCTTCAGCCAATCGGCACAAACGCAAAACCTCCACAACATGACGCTTTCGGGGAACACCGCCGGCGTGATGGCGCAGGTATCAAGCGGCACCATGACGCTCGCGGGTGGGAATAATATCACTTTAAGCCAAAACGGGAATGCAATCACGATATCAGGTGGCGCAGGCGGGGGAGGAGCGGGAATATCCGCGGGAACGCAGAGCGTCGCTACAGGCACCGTTATCTTTTCAAATGCCAATAATGTGAGCTTCGGCATGGCGGGAAGCCAGACCATTACAGCAAGCATCCCGAGCATTCACAATGTCACTATGGGCGGAAACTCCACCAGCGCGGGCGCGGGATACATTCAGATTTCCTCCGGAACGATGTTGCTCGCGGGGGGTAATAACATCACGCTGTCGCAAAATGGGGCATCAATAACGATCTCGGCATTTAATCAGACGGTGCAAACACAAAACCTCCACAACATGACGCTCGCAGGCAACACCGCCGGCGTAATGGCGCAGATTTCTTCAGGCACGCTCACGCTCGCAGGAGGCAACAATATCACCTTAAGCCAGAACGGGAATGCAATCACGATATCAGGCGGCGCAGGCGGGGGAGGAGCGGCAATTTCTGCGGCAGGCAATTCAGTAAGTAACGGCACGGTAATATTTTCCAATGCAAACGGCGTGTCGTTCGGCATGGCCGGCTCCACGATCACCGCGACCGTCACTCCGGGAGCCGCCGCGGGCATCGCTGCTCTTGGCGCAAATACGCAAACAGCGACCAGCGGCACGATACTATTTTCAAACGCAAATGGCGTGAGCTTCGGACTCAACAATCAAACGATCACGGCAAGCGTTGGCGGCGGCGCGGCACCCGTGCTCAACTATTATGACAACATGCCATCGGGCGCCACCAACTCCGGCGGTGCGGGCTCTCTTGCTTTCACCGGCTCGCACCGCTCGCTCTTCGTTATGCCGTTTAACGGCTTTTATCATCCGTTCCCGGGCGACATCACCGCAAACACGGCGCATCTTAACCTCTCCATATCCGGCTCAACCGCCACAATGAGCGCCGTGTTTACCAGCAATTTTTATCTCGGTATTTATACCCTCAACACAGCTCAAAGTTCGTTAAGCTTGCTCAACTCCGCAAATATTTCTTTCGCGCAAAACCCCGCCGCCACCAACAACTCCACTGCGTTCGTCGGCCAGCGCTTTCTTTCTATCCACTCCTCGGTATGGTCCTCCCAGCCGGTATTTAAATACGGCAGTCAGTATTGGCTCGGGTATTTCTGGTCATCCGCGGGGGCGTTAAACCAAACCGGCGGCCTCCTCGGCTTCTATCGTTATTCCACGGCACAACGATGGGGAACGATCACGCCGGCGGCAAGCAACACCGCGACCTCCATGGGCTGGGCGCCGTTTTACGGCATTTATACTGCGACAACCGCCGCACTTCCTACTGCTATAAACCGCACAGAACTAAACAAAGTAAACGCAAATGCCGGCTTTACCCCGCATGTCATTTTCAACGCCTCCGCGCAATCGGCGTTCTAAACACTCCCGCATATGTCAAAAAAAACAATACTGATCATCGCTTCTTTATGCCTCCTTGCCGTTGCGGCAGGTTCGCTATATTATTTTTTCTTGTATCGCCCGAACTGGGAGGTGCAAAAGATCGTGCGGGAAGGAGAATTAGCGGGGCAAACGGTACAGACCGTCACCGCCGAGCGCAGTTACCGCGACTTCACCTTTTCACCGACAATGAACGGGCTCACCGCGCACATTGCCGACCTGCCGGCAAACGCCAACATCCTGTCGCTCCATATTCAGATGGAGGATGTTTTTTTCGGTGAGCATGACGCCGTTCCTAATATGCAGATACTGATCCAAAACGACGACGGCACAGCATGCACCATAGACATCAACACATTTACGGATGAAATACAGCAACTTACATCAGGAAAAATTTGCGCCATGGACATGCAAAGCACGGTGTTTCTACGGGACGCTTCCGCTATGCCGGCACTCATTTCCGGATCAATGAAAGTGCTTTTGTCGTATATAGTTTTTTAGATCTCATGCAACCACAAATTGTCATAGAAAATCTTGCAGGGATACACAATACGCACCCCCAAACGGCGGAGCGCCTTGCGCTCGGCAAAGCATACAAAGACCTTTCTACCATCTGCATCGTGCCGACGCGCGGGGTCGTCCCCGCGAAAGTAGTGCAATCATGGATGGGAATGATCTCGCCGATGAACCAAAAGTTCACGCGCATTTTCGCCATCGGCATGGAGGTTGGGGAAGCGTACAGTTCCACCATCGCACAAATTTTAAGCCACCCGGAGCTTTCCCAATGGAAATATATCTTGACGCTTGAAGAAGATAATATGCCGCCTCAGGACGGTCTTTTAAAGCTCTATGAGAACATCGACAAATACGCCGCGGTCGGCGCGCTATACTGGACCAAAGGCGAAGGTGGCCAGCCGATGATCTACGGCGAAGGAAAAGACAACGATATCCATTTCCGCCCCCAGCAGCCGACGCAAGATATCCAGGAATGCGACGGGCTCGGCATGGGGTTAACGCTATTTCAACTGGATGTATTCAAGGACCCCCGGCTCTCGTACCCGTGGTTCAAAACACTCAACGACCTCGTACCGGGGCAAGGCGTGCAGATGATGACGCAAGACCTCTATTTCTTCAAAAACATCCGAGAACTCGGCTACAAGATCGCCTGCGACACACGCGTGAAAGTCGGCCATTATGATGTAAACGCGGACATCGTGTGGTAAAATAGCGCTCGTATGACGATTCATGTGAATATCAAAAAATTGGTCGTGATGGCGTCCGTGCTCGCGCTGGGCGCTTTATTGGGCGTTGGCGCATCGCGCTTTTTCCTCGCGCCTCCTTCTTCTCCATCCGCCATTACCGCTCCTTCCCCGTATGATCTCATCAATCCGGCGGCAACGGCGGATATCGGCAAGCACTTCATCATCAATTTCAGCCCGCTTAAAAAAGAATTCGTCGCTATTCAAAACAAATATACGCAAAAAACCTATGTGTATTTCGTGTATCTCAATAACGCCTCATGGATAGGGCTTGGGGAAAAAGATGTTTTTTACGCCGCGAGCACGGTCAAAGTGCCGCTTGCAATGGCCATTTTAAAAGCGGTTGAGGACGGCAAACTACGGCTCACCGACCGATACACACTTGAAGAGCTTGACCTGAATAAGGACTTCGGCGACCTCTATAAAGCAGGCGCAAACAAAGAGTTTACTGTCGAAGAATTGCTTGCGATCATGCTCAAGGAATCCGACAATACTGCGGCGGTCGCGCTGACGAGCATCTTTGCGAAAATCGGCGTTGCCGACCCGTTTCGCGCCGTATATGGCGCCATGGGTTGGGAATTCGACAACATGGAAGGCGTAGCGGATTACCGCGATATTAATTTGAAAACGCTCGCCAACGTGTTCATCGTTTTGTACAACGCCCGCTATCTGACAGCCGAACATTCGCAATTGATCCTCAAACACCTGTCCGTCACTCCGTTTGATAATAAAATCGCTGCAAGCGCTCCTTCTGACATCACCGTTGCCCATAAAGTGGGGATAGCTGCCGGCGTAAACACATTCTCCGACTGCGGAATCATTTATGCGCCAAACCGACACTACCTGCTGTGTGCCGGCTCTCAGAACGCGGACGAAGCGACCGCCAACACATTTATGTCCGAGATCTCCAAAGCGGCATACAGTTATGTGATCGAACACTAACTATCGAAGTCCGACTTCAATAATATTTTATGAAACTTGATCTAGGGTGCGGGCAGAATAAACAGCAGAATGTTTGACAGCCGAACGGTGTTTGCTATAATACAGTCTGTAACATAAAATATTACACTTATGCGAACCGTCATCAATATCTCTTTGCCGAAAAAAATGACCGAAGAAGTAGAAAAGGCGGTAAAAAGCGGCGGGTATGCCTCCAAAAGCGAGTTTTTTCGGGATATGATCCGCAGGTGGAGAGAAGAGCAGCTCTTGGAGGAAATAATGGAAAGCGAAAAAGAATTCGCGGCAGGAAAAGGGAAGGTTCTTCATTCCTTGAAAGATCTTCGTTAAGACATGAGGATCGAATACTCGCCAAAATTTAGGCGTTGTTTTAAAAAATTTCCACCGAAAATAAAAACGAGGACGGAAGAAATGATAGCCGTGTTTCTAGACAATCCTTTCGACTCAAAACTGAAAACTCATAAATTATCGGGTCCCCTGCGGAATTATTGGGCGTTTTGGATCGACCATCGGCATCGAATTGTTTTTTCGTTTATGGGCGCCGCCACAGTTCGCTTTCATATTGTCGGCGATCATTCCATTTATCAGTAACTTGGCACCGCTTATATGAAACTTGATCTTGCATGCGGACAAAATAAACGGGAAGGATTTAAAGGCGTGGACATCGCTTCGGGACCGGGCGTTGATTTTGTGGTGGATCTGGAAAAATTCCCGTGGAAAGAATTCGAGGACGGTTCTATCGAAGAAATACACATAAGCCATTACGCGGAACACACGCCGGACCTGATGCAATTCATGAATGAAGTGTGGCGCATCTGCGAAGACAACGCGAAGATCACGATCATTTCTCCCTACTACACGTCCATCCGCGCATGGCAGGACCCGACGCATAAACGCACCATCTCGGAAGCGACATGGCTGTATTTCAACAAAGCGTGGCGCGAGGCGAACAAGCTCGCGCACTATCCCATCACCTGTAATTTTGATATCATACAGATGGTGGCGTTCTTCAATCCGCCATGGGATAAGAAATCGGAAGAAGCGCGCCAATTCGCGCAACAGCATTACTGGAATGCCGTGAGCGATATTCTCATAGAGCTCAAAGCGGTAAAATAATTATCCTCACATGAGGAAAAAACTAACACTTGTCATTGACGCCGTAGTCGTGCTTGCACTCATCGGCGCAGGCATATGGTGGTACGGCACATCGCAAAAAACAGGGGGGAGGACGGTAAACATCGTTAAAACACCTACGACGCAGGAAACCGTGTCCGCAGAAAAAACGCCTGAACCGCTCAAAGAAGAATTCGTCGTGCCGGCAACTATCGCCGCCGCAACCTATGGCGATGAAAAAGTAACGACGGACGAACCGGCAAAGCTTCCCGAAGCAGTAAAATTCCAATCATTCTCCTATGACCCCGCGCAAGGCAAGGTCATCGCCATCTCGGGCGGGTGCACCGATGCCTATTACGCCGTACTCGTGTTTGACGCAAAGACCGACTATCGCAAAGACCCCGCCGCGGCGCGCGTAAATCGCGCATCCGAGTGCCCGGCAGACAAACTGTTCCGTACGCAGTTCGACTTTCGTGATTTTAACCTTCCTGCCGGCTCATACTATTTCTTTGTCGCCGATCAAGGCAACAAAGGAAGCTGGTATAATCCACGGTAACAACAAACAACGTTTGACTTTTGACATTTAACTTTTCCACCCTATGAACATACCGAAAAAAGCTCTCCTTATCACTTTTGTGATCGTCGCGGCGATCGTCGCTGTTGCGGCGGCGGCACCCAATACGAAACAGCGCGCATGGCGCGACGCATTGCCCGCATGGTATGCGGTGCATCTCGCCAGCGGACAGACATATTACGGCCGCCTGCAGGCGATCACCGACACCACGCTCGCACTAAGCGACGCGCACTATTTTGAAGTATATGAAACAAAAACGGAGAATAAGACCGCAACAAGCACCAATTTTACGGTGACACAGGCACCGCAAACGATATATAATCTCGTGCGCCAGGGGAGCGATCAAAACACGGCGACCGATCACACGATCTTTTTTAACCGCGCGGCGGTGCTTTTCTGGGAACGACTTGACCCCGCCGCGGGCGTGGTAAAAAACATCGTCGAAGCAGCAAAAAAATAACACGCATTTTTTCATGCGATACACACGGGCGCTATCGCTCTCCATCATTTTTTTTATGCTGGTCGCCTCGTTTCTTGAAGCGGAGCTTTTTGTTCGTCCCGCGCGCGCGTTCGAATCGTCTTCGGCAGGTTTTGAAATGCACGCTGCCGATATCGGAACCATCACCGGCTCGTCCAGCTCCGCGACCTTCGGCGTCCAGCATGCCGGGGGAAACACCGGCAGCGGCATCATCGCAAACGTAAAAAAGGTCTTTTCAAGCATCATGCATTGGCTGTTTGATTGGTACGTGCCGCGCTACGACGAAATACACTATCGCTGGCGCAACGATGACGGCTCGGAAGTCGCGGCGACATTCTCCCCTTATGTGGAAGACGGCATTCTCACCGGACTCGCCAAAACCACCATCAAGCGCCTGCGATTTGAAATTTCAAACGAGGGATGGACACGCGGAAGCGGACCAACATTCCAGCTTGAGGTCGCCCAAACCGCCACATGTTCTTCGGGGACCTACGCCGCAGTGCCTGCAACCGCCACCACCGAACATTGGGAAATGGCGGAGACGGCCAATCTCACCGATGGCGCGGCGACCACCAATGTGGCGAGCGGACTCACCGATGCGAATGCGTCGTTTACCGCAGGAGAAACAAAGGACACCGGCAATCAAACGACCGCGCTCACCGTCACTTCCGAACAATTTACCGAAATAGAATACAGTATCCGCGCTACCACCAATGCGGTTTCGGGCGCAACCTACTGCTTTCGCCTCACCAACGCCGGATCCACGACGAACTTCGTATACACGCGCTATGCGCGCGCCACCATCGCCGGCTATCCCGCCAATGGCACGCTCGAGTCATCTACTTTTGACACCGGTATCACCGACGGCGCGGCATACAATTCGATCCTCTGGACCGGCTTCCTTAACGGAGGGAAAGTTGGATTACAGCTTGCAACCTCAAATTGTTCCAACGGCGCAACAAACTATCCCACCTGCTCCACTGGCGTATGGGGAGCAACCGGAAGCGACTATCTGGGACCCGACTGTACCTCGGGAACATACTATGAACAATCGCCTGGAGTTCCTGCTGAAATCAGTCTCGCATGTGCCACGCTTCAAAATAAACGATATTTCAGATACAAAGTACGGCTTTGCTCGACAAGCGACTGCTCGTCATCGGGAACCAACACACCAGAAATCAATGGCACTCAAGGCGGTATTATAATTAATTGGAGTCCATAAAACATGTGTCCGACCCACAGCAATAAGATGTCAGTTGTAGCTTGGAGAATAATTTGCGTAGCGCTAATCGCGATAATTGTCTTTAATGGACAAAAAGCCAGCGCTGCTTTAATTCCTTTTACTGCGGATACCAATATTGCGCAACATAAAATTATCTCTGCGGGAGGATCTCATTCCCTTGCCTTAAAATCAGATGGGACTGTGTGGGGGTGGGGATGGAATGGGTTCGGGCAATTGGGAAACGGAACAACAATCAGCCAATCAATCCCTGTGCAGAGTAAGAAATATGACGGAACACATATAAATAACATTGTGGCAATTTCTGCTGGTTTAGCCCATTCTCTCGCCCTAAAATCAGACGGCACAGTGTGGGCGTGGGGACGCGGTAATTCCGGGCAACTAGGGAATGGAACCCTTATCTTTTACGATGGGCTAGCAAAACAAGTGCCTGGACTAAACAATATCGCGGCTATTGCCGCGGGTGGCAATTATTCTCTGGCCCTCAAATCAGATGGGACTGTGTGGGGGTGGGGAGCTAATTACTATGGACAACTAGGGGATGGAACCACTACTCAACAATTAACGCCAATTCAAGTTTATGGACTAACGGGAATCGTTGCCCTCGCCGCTGGAGACTACCATTCTCTGGCCCTCAAATCAGATGGGACTGTGTGGGGGTGGGGATATAATTTTGTTGGCCAACTTGGCGACGGAACAGCAGCTACCAGACTTATTCCTGTTCAAGTTAAAGGGCTTGGTGGCACAGGATTCCTGACTGACGTCATCGCTATTACAACTGGTCAAAATCATTCCCTTGCTCTTAAATCCGACAGAACATTGTGGGGGTGGGGGCGCAACGATTTTGGTCAATTAGGAGATGGGACAACAAATCACAGATACACGCCCATCCAGTCAACATTGATAGGCATAACAGTTATATCAGCTAAAACCGACTACTCTTTTGCCCTCAAATCAGATGGGACTGTGTGGGGGTGGGGGCTTAACTTTGGATATTTAGGAATTGGAACTAATTCTTATAGAGAAACCCTCCCTGTCCAGGTTATTGGTTTAACCGAAATCACAGCGCTAGCTACCGGATCAGGACATTCTCTGGCCCTCAAATCAGATGGGACTGTGTGGGGGTGGGGAGAAAATTCATGGGGACAAATAGGTGACGGAACAGCGGCTACCAGACTTATTCCTGTTCAAGTTTTAATGGAAGCACCCTTAGATATTATTCCTCCTGATACGGTCATTATCTCAACCATTGATGGGGAAAATAATTCTATAGTAAACAATGGAACGACGACATCAGATTCCATCACCCTCACATTCGGTGGTAGTGATAATGTTGGGATAGCTGGCTTTGAGTGCGGCTTTGATAATGGAACTTTTATTTCCTGTGTAAACCCCATTACGCTTACCAACCTTTCGCGTGACTTTCATATTTTTCAAGTACGCGCAAAAGATACAACTGGCAATATTGACCCGACGCCCCCAACATTTTTATGGAGAATTATGCTGCCCCAACAATTCTGGTCAGAAATCCAAAATGCCAATAAAGGATTGGGTTTGCGAACGACTCCGGGAACAATAAATAAACCGGCAAATGATATATTAAAAGTTGTTCCTAATAATTGGGCAATAAAAGTTATTGGCGCAGTTGATGCAAACGGCAATAATGTGGATGTTGACAATTACCGCTGGTATAAAGTTGAAGATATGACCGATGGTACAATCGGTTGGATGGAGGTAAAAAATCTTTCGAGTGGAGCCGTGTATCTTGCGTATGATCCAAATTCGCAAGCCGATTTACAAAATAAGGCGGCAGTTCAATTATCTACCGCGGAACAAAGAAAGTCGATTGTTCTGGATGCGGTTGATGTTTATTATACGAATCCCAATACAGTAGATTCACTCTATGGCGGAGGCGGCGGCAAAGATGGATTAAATAATTTTCAAGGATTTATTAATGGTGCCGCCTTTCCTAAAGAGCTTATTTTATCCATCGCTGCACAGGAATCCGGATTAAGCTCCAACAATGAAATATGCTCGGGTGCGAAGGACGGCGGAATAGGAATCATGCAAATCACCTCTCCTGATCTTAAAGGACTGGGAAGCGGATTAGATAACATTCAGAAAAAATACGATTGCGACGCAAAAACTGGCTGGATCGGTAATTTCAGCAAATATTATTCGAACGCCTTGCAGGGAATATACGCAAATATCAAAGATGGTTTCCGCGCTCTTCAGGGAAAGTATCGTCAAAAATGTCCGGGGGAAAACGCGATAATCAGCGGCTATACGTTTACCTGCCAGGACATTGAGAAAATCCTCACCACGTGGGGATACAATGGATTTGCTAAAGATAAAGCTACGGGGCTTTATACGGGAAATTATCTTAAGTACATCGCCGATAAATTGAGGAACCTAAACACATATTTTGCCGGAATTATTTATCCAAATACCGACAACCTCGTTGAAAAATTGGAAGTGGCAAATAACAATAAGCAAGTCATTCGGCTCTACAGCCCCGCGGTCTTACAGATTGTTGATACTGTGGGAAATATAACCGGGGTAACGGGCGATATCGTGCATGAGGATATTACCAACTCTTTATATGAAAAAGATGCCGAGGGAGCAGTGATTTTTTTCCCACATAACAGGTATCGCTACCGCGTCATCGGCACCGCAACCGGAACATATGGTTTTACTGTAGATTTTACAAAAAACGGAATACTTAAAACATTCAGAGCAACAGGCATCCCCATCACGACCGGTGAGATTCACGAATACTTAATCGACTGGGACGCGCTTGATCGCGGGGAACGGGGAGTAACAGTGAGCATAGATTATAACGGAGACGGGATTACTGATCAAATAATCATTTCTGATAGCGTGCTTACTGATATAGAACCTCCTTTCATATCCGCAATTCAATTAGATCAGGAGTATCTGTACGGCTCACCACTACAAATCTGGTTTAGCGCCACTGACAGCGTGTCAGGCATAGTAAGCGTTACCGCAACCATAAACGGCATTGAAATAACTAACGATCAAATTCTGGTTTTTGATAAGCCGGGTACCAATGTTTTTCAAGTGATAGCCGTGGATAATGATGGAAATCAAACTACTCTTACACAAACATTTGAAGTAATTCTTGGCGCAACCCTACGCATTGAACCAAAAACGTTGAATCTCTCAAGTAAAGGAAAATATATTGAAGTTGGGATTCGACTCCCTGAACCGTACGATATAGCGGATATCACTGTCGCAACAATACGATTGAATGGAGCGGTTCCCGCCATTAAATCAGAAATAGAGGTTGAAAATGAGCAGGGAGTCCTTACCAAGACCCTCAAGGTAAAGTTTGTGCGTACCGAGGCGCAAAAAACGGTCATTGTTGGCAAAAACATAGTGCTTGTTTCCGGAAACTTAAACGACGGCACCAGATTCAAAGGAACAGATATTCTTACTGTTATCAACCAACCCCATAAAAAGCTTTCTTCCTTCTTTGATTTTTTTCTAACACTGTTTAACAAATTTAGTCTAGCTAATATCCTGTCGTCTTTCAAAATAAAATGAGCTTGTTTTCTTCTTCCCAAAAGGGTTTTTCCCTCGTTGAACTGCTGATCTACATCAGCATCTTTTCGGTCATTTCCGCTATTTTTATCGGCGTGCTGTCGCACGCGACGCTCGGGTGGACACGCTCGAAAGTAGAGTCGGAAGTACAGCAGAATCTGCGTTTTGCGATGGAAGATATCGCCCGCACCGCACAGAAAGCGACATCCATTTCTTCGCCGTCCGTCGGAAGCTCGGCAAGCGCGCTCACCGCGGTCGTCGGCGGACAAACCATACAATACTCGCTTTCGGGCACCGTACTGCAAAAACAAACTGGCGCAAACCCCGTAGAAAATATCACTACCGATAAAGTAAAGGTGACCTATCTTTATTTCAAAACGCTCCAAAACACCGCACTATCAAACACCGGCGTACAGGCGACCTCGACCCGATTTGCCATGACCGTGGAGTATAATTCCGACAACAATCAATTTTTCTACACCGAGCATGCCACATCGACCGCAACGCTTAAAAACAGGTGATCATGAAACATAGATCGTGAAACTTGAAACATGAAACATCAGGGCTTGAAACATATAACATATAACTTGAAACTGAGCGATTCAGGATTCACGTTTCAGGATTCACGTTTCAGGATTCATGAACGGGGCGCCGCTCTGCTTGCAACCACGCTTGCCGTTATCATCATCCTGCTTGCGATGGGTCTTTCCATGACATCATCGGGCCTGTTTGAAGGGCTTATGTCGCAGGCGCAAAGCGACTCGCGCGAGGCGTTCGCGGCCGCGCAATCGGGCGTCAAAGACGCTTATTTGCGCATCGCGCGCAATAAGGGCTTTTCTTCCGCGGGATATTATATCCCGTCCGATCCCTCCAATTGCACGCTCAACAGCTCTTCTTTGTGCACAAAAGTGATCGTGGAAAAAGACACCGCCGCATCATGTTCCCAGTCGATCAGCGCCGGACAGGACTGCCTTATCGTTGCCGGAACGCTCAAAAATACGACGCGAACGATAGAGGTCATTTTGAATGTCAATACAACTAATGGTAAAATAAGCGAAGTGTTGTGGAAGGAAATATAGGTCTTGAAACATGAAACGTAAAACTTATAACTCAAAACTTAAAGCTTCAAGACTCGAGTTCAAGGTTTATGACACATGTTTCAAGTTTCACGATTTAAGATTCAAGATTCATGGATTTAGCACAACTTTTTAAGCCGGTTGAAAAGATCGTCGGCATGGAGATCGCGCACGGGCGCGTGTGCGCGGTGTTGCTTGAAAAAGACAAAAAGGGCGTTGTTACCGGCACGAAAAAGGAAGCGGTGATCCCCCATGATATCGTCGCGGAGGACGGCACGGTACTCGACAAGCAAAAGCTCGCCCTAGCGCTCAAAACGATCTGGCACGCGGGAAAGGATGTTCTCAGATCAAAATATGTCATCGTCGCGCTCCCTTCGGCGCCGGTGTTCACCGATATCGTCAGATTCCCCAAGGTCACCCAAGAACAACTGAAAGAGGCGATGGAGCTGCATATGGCGACGAAAACATCGTTTCCCATCGACACGAATGATATTTATTACGACTGGCAGCCGCTCACCGCGCATAATGTGTATCATGAGGATGTTCTTTTGAGCTTCGCAAAACAGCCGTATATCCGCGACTTCGCGGAAGCGTGCGAAGCGGCGGGGCTTGAGCCGCTCGCGTTCGAAACGCCGCAACCCGCGACCCTGCGCGCGATCACCAACTTTGAGAAAAAAACCGGTTTGCTTATCCGCGTCTCGCAGGAATGCGCGGAATTTTCCATTGCTGCCGGCGCCGACCTATTCTTCACTCGCACCATACCGCTTCCTCCTTCGTACGATCTTGAAACGCTCAAAAACGCTCTTGCGACCGAAGCGACGCATGCGCTCAACTATTACGCGACGGAAAACCCCGAAGAAGCGCCCGTGACGACCGCTGTTCTTCTTACGCATGTGCCGCAAAAACAAGAGCTTGCCGCCCATCTTCGCACAGCGCTCGGCATCGAAATTGCAGATGCGCGGTTCGCTCATGATACCGCCATAGGGGACTCGTGCGCGGCGGCGTTCGGCGCTGCGTTGCGCGGGCTTGTCCGCAGAGAGGAGGACACGCTCATCAGCCTTTTGCCGATCGGCACCGAAGAAGCATATCGCAAACGGCGCTTTCTCGCTTATGTATCGCTCTGGTCTGATATCATCAATGCAACCGCGCTCCTCCTTGTCGTTCTGTTTGGCGCGACATGGTTTTTCGTCAATATTGCCTACACGAATGCGGTCCGCCAGACGACCCAGCTGAAAGCGGCATCGGGCGCAAGCACAAAGAGCGACGAACTGGAACAAAACGCGCAGCGCTTCAATGCGGCGGTCGGGCGCATCACAGCGGCAAATGATACCATCATGCCATGGTCTCTTTTCATAGAAAAAACACTTCCCTCATTCACCAAAAACGACATCACCATGGAAAGCGTTTCATTTCCCTCATTCCGTTCCGACGGATCGCTTCAGATCACGGCGAAAACGCGCGCCAGCGCGATCGCATTCCGTAAAGCGCTGGAAGAAGATCCTCTGTTTTCCGAAGTGCACATGCCCTTCCTCAGCGTGACGCAAAAAGAGAACATCCTCCTTACCATTACTTTCCGCTTCGCACCACAACCATGATCGAATACAAACTTCATGTCGCCCGGCAAGCGCTCCGGCTTACCCTCAAATCATTCGCGATCGCCATCGTAAGCGTGACGGCGCTCATATTTCTCGCCGGGGCCATCGCCCGCACCACCGACAGCGCCGTGCGCGCGCGGAACGACTTCACGATGCTTACGAAGAAATTCGGCGCCATTGACCAGCTTACCCGCGACAACGATTCGCTCGCGGGCGTAACAGAAAAGCTCGAGAGCGCCATTCCCACGATGGACGACCTCACCCGCGTCGAAGAGTATCTTACGGTGACCGCCGTACAAACGACAAATGATATTACGATGCAATTTTCAGGAGGCGTAGGGCCGAGCGTCGGCAATGCGCTTGCCGAACTTCCGCTTACCATTCAGCTTTCCGGGACACAAAAAACGCTTTCGGATTTCCTGCGCACGCTTGAAAGCGCACCCTATCTTATTTCCGTAAAAAGTGTCTCGCTTTCTTTTTCTGACAGCGCGCCGGATGCGGTCACCGCACAGATCGCCGCAACATTATTCCTTGAAACAAATTCCCGATGATAAAGATCGACCTCAAAAAAATAAAAGAGCTCAATTGGATCCTTTTTTTTAAACAGAATAAGTACTCTTTTATTTCCTTGTTCATGCTCGCGCTTTATTTCTATGCCACATTTTTTGCGGTCGTATTTATCGTAAAAAATGCCCGCCACGCTTTCGACATCGACGAGCAAGCGGCGGAGCGCACCGTCGTCACTTTCGACACCGAAGGATACGCTTCCATCGCGCGGCGCTTCGGGCACAGTACGGAGCCGAAAAATTAATTCTTGTCTTTTTCGTCCCGCTTGGTGTCGTGAAATTTTTTGTGGATCTCCTTGAGCTTGCTGTCGGTGTAATGCGTGTAGATCTGCGTCGTCGTGATGCTTGCGTGGCCGAGCATCGCCTGCACCGAGCGGATGTCCGCCCCGCCTTGCAAGAGGTCGGTCGCGAAAAAATGCCGCAGCTGATGCGGCGTCACTTTTTTTACCACGCCCGCTTTCGCGGCGTATTTTTTTATCATCCGCTGGACGGAGCGGGGAGTGAGGCGCAGATCGGCCTTCGTGTTTTGCTTGATATCGTGGCGCACAAACAGCGCGTCATCGATATCTTCGCGCGCATCGTCATACGCTTTGAGCGCTTCTTTCGCGCGGTCAGACAAAAACACGACGCGCAGTTTTCCTCCTTTGCCGAGCACCGCGAACTCTCCGGTAGCGAGATTGATGTTTTTGCGGGAGAGCGAACACAGCTCGGACACGCGCAATCCGGTTGAAAATAACGTCTCGAGCATCGCGCGGTCGCGCAGCGCGGTGATGTCATTTCCTTCGGGCGCGCTCAACAGGCGCTCCATTTCGGCTTGCTCGAGAAAATCGAGCTCGCGTTCGCGCACTTTCCCAAGTTCTATTTTTTCGGGGGCCAATGTTTTTACGTCGCGCTTTTGCAAAAACTTCAAGAACGAGCGCAGGGCTATCATATAATACGCCTGCGTATTCGCTTTCAGCCGCGCACCGCTATGGTCTTCTTTGCGATGCAAATGAAGCCGATAGTTTCGCACGAGTTCGGACGTAATTCCTGCCGGGTTGTTTATTTTTGCGAATGTAATGAAGTGCACAAGATACCGCCGATAATTTTCAAGCGTTTTCGGCGAGCGGTTTTTTTCTATTTCAAGATATTCAAGAAAATCGTCGATGTATTTTTGCATGCTTCTATTATACCCCTCTCCTCTGTTTATAAAAAACAATAATGACTTCATTCGCTTATATCCCCCGCGATCACCTTAGTAAGGGCACGATCCACAAACCGTTGATAAAAGCCCGTATATGCGTTTTTCAAGCTATCGCTTGAAAAACGCATATACTCATAAAAACACCTCTGCCATACCACCTACCGCCCCGCCTTGCATTATTAAACGATGTGTGATATAGTGCATTTCATTGCTATGATCCCTACAAAAGAAAAGCAAAAACTCATTAAAGACGTGCAGGTGCACGAAACCGATACTGGATCTCCCGAGGTCCAGATTTCATTGCTTTCCGAGGAGATCGGTCGGCTGACCGACCATCTCAAAACGCATCAAAAAGACAACCATTCACGGCGCGGGCTGTTGAAAATGGTGTCAAAACGGAAATCGCTCCTCGATTATCTGAACCATACCGACAAAAAGCGGTACAACGGGATCGTGAAAAAACTCGGATTGCGCAAATAATGCCGGTCATCAAACAAAAAAACCAGCGGGTGGGCATTTTTATCGATGTCCAGAACCTCTATCATTCGGCAAAGAACCTCTATCACGCGCGGGTGAATTTCCGTGAAGTGATCAAAAGCGCGCTCGCACAGCGCCAGCTCGTGCGGGCGATCGCCTATGTCATCAGCACCGAGTCGGGCGAAGAAAAAGGATTTTTTGAAGCGCTCGCGAAGCTCGGCATCGAAACGAGGGAAAAAGAACTGCAGACATTCTACGGCGGCGCCAAAAAAGGCGACTGGGATGTCGGCATTACCGTCGATGCGCTGCGCATCGCACCGGCGGTGGACGCGGTCGTCATATGTTCGGGGGACGGTGATTTTCTGCCGCTCATCGAACAGCTCAAAAGCATGGGCAAGCAGGCGGAAGTGGTGGCGTTCTCAAAGAGCGCGTCGTCGAAACTGCGAGAGGAAGCCGATGATTTCGTAGACCTGTGCGCCGATCAGCAAAAATATCTTTTCCGGAAATAAAGGCCGGCGTTTTGTGCGCTATCGGCTCATTCTCGCGCTTTTCTTTTATTTTTATCTTAACGGAAGTGCAGCCCTTCATTATTTTTTATATACAAGGGCGTGAATGGATTAAAATAAAAGAAAATCGCGAGGATGAGCAGAAGAGTCTGTTTAAAAAAATAATTAAAAATAAGTAACGTCGCGGCGGGAGCAGAAGCCCAAATACAAAACCACAGCGTGAAGAGCGTTTTACCTTGTGGCTTTGGATTTCGGGATTCGATCTCTCTGCGAACACAAAATACATGGAAACGAAAGAATTTTCGCTCGCCCTTGGCAATAAGGCCATCGTCGTGCGCAAAAACTCGCTTGCGGGGCAGGCGAACGGGTCGGTGCTCGTCTCGTGCGGCGACACGGTGGTGCTCGCGACCGCGGTCATCAGCAAGAACGCAAAAGAAGGCATTGATTATTTTCCGCTCTCGGTTGAATACGAGGAGCGGTTTTACGCTGCGGGAAGGATCCCCGGCTCCCGGTTCATCAAACGGGAAACGCGGGCATCACAGGAAGCAATCCTTACCGGCCGGCTTATCGACCGCACGCTTCGCCCGTTGTTTGATTCGGCGGTCCGCAATGAAGTACAGGTCATCGTGACCGTGCTTTCGATCGACCATGAAAACGACCCTGACGTGATCTCTATGGTCGCGGCATCTGCCGCGCTTGCCACCTCGAACATCCCATGGGCAGGCCCTATCGGCGCCGTGCGCATCGGGCGCGTGGACGGAACGCTTATTCTCAATCCGACATACGCGGAGCGGGAAAAGTCAGATATGGACATCGTGGTCGCGGGCATTCACGGCAGAGTAAATATGCTCGAGGGAGATGCCGCCCAGGTCGCGGAAGCAACGATCGTTGAGGCGATCACGCTTGCGCAAACGCATGTTGAAAAACTCATCGCGTTCCAAAACGATATCGTGAAAGCGATCGGCTCACAAAAGATCGCCGTTCCTGCAAAAGAAATCGATAAAGCATTCGTCGCATTCGTTGAATCGATCGTCCGCGCGGAGCTTGAAGAGATATTGTATCAACCGCACAAGCAAAAAAGATTGGACGCGCTCAATACGCTCAAAGATGCGCTCGCAGAAAAAGTCGCGCTCCACTATCCTGATGACGCAAAGAAAGGAAAAGAAGCGATGAATTTGTTTGAAGAACTCATCAATGCGATCGTCCACGAAAACATTATTCATAAAGAGAAAAGGCCCGACGGAAGAAAGACCGACGAATTGCGGCATCTTTCAAGCTATGTTTCTTTTTTACCTCGTACGCACGGTTCCGGTATTTTCGTCCGGGGAGAAACACAGGTGCTTTCAGTGCTCACGCTTGGCGCTCCCGGCGACCAGCAGGTCATCGACACGATGGAAACAAAAGACGGCATGAAGCGCTTTATGCATCACTACAATTTCCCGCCGTATTCGGTAGGAGAAGTAAAACCGTTACGAGGCCCGTCGCGGCGCGACGTTGGACACGGCGCACTTGCGGAACGCGCGCTTGCTCGTCTTATCCCTCCGCAAATTGAATTTCCCTACACCATCCGCCTGGTCTCTGAAACACTGTCGTCCAACGGCTCATCGTCTATGGCATCGGTGTGCGCTTCGACGCTTGCACTTATGGACGGCGGGGTGCCGATCAAAGCGCTCGCGGCAGGCATCGCCATGGGCTTGATGTCCGATGACAAGGGAAACTATAAAGTGCTCACCGATATCCAGGGACCCGAAGATCATCATGGCGATATGGACCTGAAGGTCGCGGGGACAGAAAACGGCATCACCGCCTTACAGATGGATGTAAAAGTAGATGGGGTTACTATTGCGATCCTGGGCGAAACCTTCGCGCAAGCCAAAAAAGCCCGGCTTGAGATATTGTCGGTAATGAAAACCGCGCTTCCCGCGCCGCGCTCCGAGCTTTCCCAGCACGCGCCGCGCATTATTACGCTTCAGATCAACCCTGATAAGATCAGAGATGTTATCGGCCCCGGCGGCAAAGTGATCAACGAGATCATCAACTCGACCGGCGTATCCATCGACATTGAAGACGACGGTTCGGTATTCATCACCTCGGTCAACCAGGACTCGGCTCAAAAAGCGGTCGAATGGGTGAAAAACCTCACCAGAGAGGCGAAAGTCGGCGAAGTATTCCAGGGCAAGGTGACGCGCATCATGGCGTTCGGTGCTTTTGTGGAGATCTTCCCAGGCACCGAAGGGCTCGTGCACGTATCGCAGCTCTCCGACAAATACGTAGGACATCCGGACGAAGTGGTGAAGATCGGCGACATCATCCCCGTCAAGCTCGTCGAGATCGACTCGCAGGGGAGAATGAACCTCTCGCACAAAGTGCTGATACAAGCGGAGCAACGAAAGGAACAATAGGCATTGGCTTTGATGAGTGTGGAAAAGGCCGCGGGATGTTATCCGAGGCCTTTTTCTTTTTCCCTGCTTATTTTACGCAGAGAGGGCATGTGCCTGCGCCGGCGCAGGCAGTGCAACTGATACCACAACCATTCCCTTTCTTCATGCTCACCTCCGTTGGTGACAAATAAGCCTGTTGCCTCCATGACAACAAGCATTCGCCGTCAGAAAAGAGAACATAAATACATATATGTATTATACGCGCTTTTTCCTGCAAAAGTATCTATATCCGCATAAAAGTTATCCACAATTTACCTATTGACGCGCTTCATGGTTTTGCTATACTAACAATATTGAAACATTAAGTTTCGATAAAAAAGCTTTGTAGCGGCTTAAAGCTACTAGAAATTCTTGGAGATCATAAGATCTCCATTCCAAATAAAAGTCCAAAGCTTCGGCTGAGGACTTTTTCATTTATGCCGCCGCAGTAGTTATTGACCCCGTTACAAGCTCGTCGATGGCTTTTTTCAGAAAGCGCTAAGGCGAAGCCGCCTTACGGCTTATGCTCGTTGAGAGAAAATGCCTGATATAAGCTTGTAACGGGGTTGACTTATTGCGTAAATAACCTTTATTATGCATGTACCGTGGTGGCCAAAAGCCACCACCCAACTGAGGAGGGGACATAATCCCTTCACCTCAAAAGCTCCCTACCACAAGTCGGGAGCTTTTTATTATCCCCCTGTCGGGAAAGTTATCCACAGGATATGCCTTTGACCGCCCTTCGCACGGTGGTATAATAAGTTCAACGAGAGATTGAGATCACTGTTATCAATATCGATCAAAAGTTTCTCGTAGTACCTTAAAAACAAGAACTGGCTCCTTTCTGAGCTAGAAAAAATAAATAGACCCTGAATTCTCTAAATTTTCAACGCATTATACACAGAGATCTCGGGGTCTTTTTTTATTATGTGAAAAACGGTATTATGAAGACAGGCCTACTGCCTGATAATTGCAGTAGATCCAACATATGAACCAAGACAACAAAATAGGACAGGGAGCTCCATCGACAAGCGGCGCGCCGGGCGAACTGCCGGTCGTCGGTGAAAAGAAATTTTTTACGCATACGATGCAAGAGGACGTTATGAGGGCAAAAATGGACCCCGCGTCATTTGCAAAAGAAATAGCGGCAAAAAAGCCGTTTTCAGAATACATTCCTCCCGTGTCCGCTCCCAAAGAGCCGGAGATCGCCGATAGGTTCAGGGAACCGATCGAAGGCCTCCCTGACCGTGACCAGCCGTTCCCGCTTCCGGATACAAAAACTGAAAGGGAAGGCGACCAGCCGTTCCAAATACGCATTCCTCAAAAACGCGGCGCGACCAGCGCGACCACGATCATGTTAGCGGTTGTGCTTTTGGTGCTTGTTGCGGGCGGCGGCGCGGCATATTGGTGGTTCTTCATGCGAACCCCCGCAGCGGAGGTTATCGTGCAAATACCTGAACAAAAAGCCGCTCCGCAGCCACAACCCGCACCGGTTATTCCCGTTCAGCCGGAACCCGAGCCTGAGCCGGAACCGCAACCAGAGCCCATCGCCACCACTACCGAGCCCATCGTGATGCCGGAGCCCGTTGCGACCACAACCCCGCCCGTGGTAACTCCGCCGCCCGCGCCGATACAAACCCCTGAACCGGCGCTTCCGGAGGCGGTCATTACGCTTGACCGCACTGCGATCATAGAGGTCGCAAAACTCGATAAGGCGCTTTTACTTGAAGCAATGGCCGCAGAGAATATAAAAATAACGGAAGGAAAAGCAACGATCCGTTACGCGGTAAAGCTTGTTACGGGATCGGAAAAAAGATTTTTGACCGGCAATGAAACAGCACAGCTCCTGGAGCTTTCGGTGCCCGCCGATCTTTCGAAGCTCATGAACGCATCGGAGCTTATCGGGTATAAAAGCGGCGCGTCGTTCCGCTACGGCTTCGCGAGCGCGATCCAGGACAAAACAAACGTAAAAAATGCGGCGATTGCATGGGAACGCGCCATGCTTGATGATCTTGCCGCGTTGTACATCGAAAAAGCGTATCAAAAACCAGCAACCATCGCGTTCTCCACCAACACATACTTCGATTTCTACAAGCGCTTCATCAATATGCCGCAGCCGGACGTTTCATTTGACTGGGCGGTGTCTCCCCGCTATTTTGTCATCGCAACGTCAAAAGAAATGATCTACGCGGTACTCGACAAAGCGCGCCAGCCCGGCAAATAACGCACCGCGGCATGGGCGACACCCGTCATTCCATACTCTCACTCCTCGCGCTGGCACATGCGGAATCGCTGCCGGCGCTTTCGTTTACCGACATCTGCGCGCTTCTGCCCGTATCGAGCGCAAAGACCGCCGCACCCGAAGAAATAACATCTGTTCTTGCTCGCCTCGAAAAAGAGTGGGTTGTTGCCGCGCGCGACGGCTGGTATGCGCTCATGAAGCCGCCCGATACGGATGAAATACGGCGGCGTGCCGATATATCGCGCCAAAAGATCGCGCGCAACCGCTTTTTCTTTTTGCTTATGCAGGCGGTCCCGTTTGTGGAAGCTGCGGCGATCACCGGCTCGGTGTCGATGGAAAATGCGAATGAAAAAAGCGATATTGATATTCTCTGCATCGTCAAAAAAGGGAGAATGTGGACCGCGCGGATACTGCTGCTATTTCTTGCGGAGCTGTTCGGCAAACGGCGCGACCACAAACGCTATTCAGACAAAGCATGCTTTAATTGTTTTGCCTCAAAAGACGCCTCGTTCCCTTTCCACAACATCGCCGCCGCGCACATGCTTGCGCGCGCGCTCCCTCTTTTTGGAAGCAAACCGCTTGAAACATTTTTTACCACGAACGCATGGACACAAGAATACGTATCGCGCCCTACACGCACGCCGCTCATCCCCGCATCCCGCGCATTGCGCGCCGTTTCTGCGTCAACCGTATGGCTCCTTTCGGGAAGCGTTGGCAATGCGCTTGAGCGCGCGCTTGCGCGATGGCAAATAGATCGCCTGCGCCGCAAGGTGAAACAGGGAAGCGACGCTTCGGGCCTCGTGCTTCGCGATGATATCGTGACGCTCTATTACCCTGACATCAAAAACAAAGCGGTCATGGCGCTCTATACCGATACAATAAATACTTTGGATTACGAAATGTCAGATTCGAGGCGCGCCGAGTAGAGAAGCCAAAGCTGTACTTATGTAGTACTGCGAGGCGAGACACGGAGGCGGAACGAAGAAAATGGCGTTTCGCAATGCAAAGTAAAAATTGATTTTTGAATAAAGCGGCAGTATACTATTTTATATGGAACGATCACGCATCACGCACTTCAAAGAGCAATTGTTGAAAGAAAAAGAACAGCTTGAGGGCGACTTGAACGAATCCGCGACAAAAGACGACGGCCACTGGGAAACAAAGCGCCAGCCCTTCGACGAAGCGGGGCGATTTGATGAAGAAGAGCGCGCCGATGAAGTGGAGGAATACGAAAATGAAACTTCCATCGACCGCCAGCTTGAAACGCGCCTCGAGGACATCACTGGTGCGCTTCATAAAATAGACGCCGACACGTACGGCATCTGCGAACGATGCGGGAAGGCGATCGATGAAACGCGCCTTACCGCAAACCCCGCGGCGCACACGCATGTTCACTGCAACACAGCGAGTAGAACGTAGCGAGTGGCGAGTAAAAAACATCATGCGCGCCTACTTCCTACTCCCTACTCGCTAATTTCTAGCCTCTATCCTCCTATGCCTGCAAAAGTTTTCTCTGCGACGCTCTGTGGGATCGACGCGAACATTATCACGGTGGAGACCGACATTTCGCACGGTCTCCATTGTTTTACCATTGTCGGCCTGCCGGACCAATCCGTCGGGGAGTCAAAGGACCGCGTCAACGCCGCGCTGAAGAATTCGGGATTTCAATACCCTAAAAAGACCAATCAAAAGATCGTCGTCAATCTCGCGCCTGCCGACGTTAAAAAAGAAGGATCGTCATACGACCTCCCTATTGCGCTCTCCTATCTTGCCGCATCCGACCAGCTTCGCTTTGACCCGAAAAAGAAACTTTTTGTAGGGGAGCTCGCGCTTGATGGAGGCGTGCGCCCCGTCCACGGCGCTCTTGCGATCGTCGCGCAGGCAAAGCGCGACGGATTTTCAGCTGTCGTTCTGCCGGCACAAAACGCAGAGGAAGCGCGCCTGATCTCGGGCATCACCATTATACCGGTCGCCACTATTGCGGAGTGCGCCGACTATCTTTTGCACGGCACCGTCCCGGAACACGAAAGCACGCGTGAAGCCGACACGCTGCCCGCAAACGAAGCGCGCGATGCCGATGCGCTTGATTTCGCGCATATCAAAGGACAAAACCAAGCCAAGCGCGCCCTTGAGATCGCGGCGGCGGGCGGCCACAATGTGCTTTTATCCGGCCCGCCGGGAACGGGAAAAACAATGCTCGCAAAAGCGACCGTTTCCATCCTTCCTGAAATGGGAGAGGAAGAGATCATTGAAACAACAAAGATATACAGCATCGTCGGCCTGCTTGGCGCGCGCCATGCGATGACCGAACGCCCGTTCCGCTCGCCGCATCATTCCGCGTCCGACATCGCGCTCATCGGAGGAGGAAAGACCGCAAAGCTCGGCGAGATAACGCTTGCACACAACGGCGTGCTGTTTCTGGACGAATTCCCGGAGTTCCCGCGCGATGTCATTGAGGCATTGCGCCAACCGCTTGAAGATAAAACGATCACGGTGTCGCGCGCGCACGGCTCTTTTTCCTACCCCGCCAATTTCATTCTCATCGCCACCAAAAACCCGTGCCCCTGCGGGTATTACCGTTCTGCCCAGCGCGAATGTTCCTGTTCGATGGCAACCATCATCAGATATCAGAAAAAGATCTCCGGCCCGATCGCCGACCGCATCGACATCCATGTTGAAGTGCCCTCAGTCACCTATGAAAAGCTCACCGAGGAATCCTCTGACCGCGAGAGCGCGCGCATACAAGCGCGCGTGTCGCGCGCGCGAGAGCTCCAGCGCGAACGGTTTGCAAAAACAGCGATCGCGCGCAACGCCGACATGTCCGCCGCGCACATAAAAAAGCACTGTTCGCTGGACAGCGCTTCGCTTGCGGTCCTTAAAAACGCGATGGAAAAATTAAATCTTTCTGCGCGCGCGTTCCACAAGATCATCAAACTTGCGCGCACGATCGCAGACCTTGAAGAAGCGCCGCACATCCTCCCCACGCACATCGCGGAAGCCCTGCAATACCAACAAAGAACGTAGAACATAGCGAGTAGAACGTAGGACAAACACCAAAAAACAAAAACGGGGCTTCCACCCGTTTTTTTCTACTCGCTACCCCCTACTCCCTACGTTCTACATTCTGTGCGCCCCTAGCGCACCAAGTACGGATTCTTCGCGCCGCGCACCTCAAAGTGCAAGTGGCACCCCGTTGATCTGCCCGCGCCTTCCATGCGCACGCGCCTGCCGTCGATAACCTCGAAGCCGCCGCCCATCGTCGCGATCATGCTTCCTTGTTTCACTTCCTGCCCGTTGAACGCGAAGACATCTTTCAAATGCGCATAGAGCGTCACCACGCCGTTGGGGTGTTTGATTATGATATTATTGCCGTAACCGGAATACACCGCCGCGCCGGTGCGCGCGCGGGATTCCGTGGTTCGTACCGCCGTCACCACGCCGTCTGCGGCCGCATAGATCGCCGTGCCGCACTGGTTACCGATGTCGGCGCCGTTATTCCCGTGGAGACCCTGCGTCTTCCTGCCGCTGGTCGGGAATATGAAATATTTATTGGAAACCGGCGATTGTTTTGCCGACGCGACCGCGGTTGCCGGCTTCGGCGTGCGGATCGGCTGGGGCATTCTGCCGTCAGGAAGGATCACAACGTCGTCCACGCGGAGCGCACCGTCTGCGGGGAGATGATTATACGCAATGATGTCTTCTTCGTTCGCGCGGAACTGCTGCGCCAGTGACGCCACCGTATCGCCCTTCTTTACCGTATGCCTCACGCCATCCACCGGCAAGATCTCGAGCCGCTGCCCTTCTTTTATGTAATCAGCGGACGACAGGTTATTCGCCCACAACAGGGTCGTGGGGGCAACGCCAAACATAGTGGCGATCTCTGAGATCGTGTCGCCCTCCTCTACCATATAATAGACGATCTGGTCGCGGGAGGTCTGGTTTTGGTCTATCGTCAGCGGCGCAAGGTCGGCGACAAGTGCGTCATCGGCGGTCGTCGGATAGGCATATTCGTCTATTTGTTCTTCGTCGATACCTCCTCTCCCCTCGCCCATGCTATCATACACTGCCTCTTGAGAAATATGTCCCTGAGACGCCCTCACGGACACTTCGGTATAGCTATTCCCCGCGTTTTGCTGTATCGCCGCGAGCGTTATCGCCGAAAGCTTGCCGTTTGCGTCCGCAATATTGAAGAAAGACGCAAAAAACAGCATAATAACAAAAAACGCCGAGAAAACGTTGCTTTTTGCGAGGTCGAGTATATAAAAAAATCTATTCCCGGTAGGGAGTACAGGGAATTTCGTAGTAAGCGCATGGATCCCTCTCCGCAACGCAGAGAGGAAATTGGAGATCATGGTATGAATCGGTGTAAGATGACTGTTCGTTCGCCCTTCTCGCCTCTTTTCTATGACCGCATACATAATACCACCGCGAGGGCCAAAGGTCAATCGTTCCAACAAAGTTATCCACAGTTAAAAAAGATACGGTAGCGCCTTGGTATTACTTAAAAACCCGCATACAATGGGAGATCTTTACGCCAATTTGAATGAGCGGCAGCGCGAGGCGGTCGCGACGGAAAACGGCCCGCTCTTGGTCATTGCGGGCGCAGGCTCGGGCAAAACAACGGTGCTGACCCGCCGCATCGCCTCTCTTATCGCCAAGGGGGTCGCCCGGCCCGATCAGGTGCTTGCCGTCACCTTCACCAATAAGGCGGCGGGGGAGATGAAAGAGCGGGTGCGCGCTCTCCTTGCGGGGGCTTCTGTCCACGCCGCACCCCTCATCGGCACGTTCCACTCCGTGTGCCTTACCATCCTCCGCGCCCACGCGGAGCTCCTCGGCTATGGCCGCGACTTCCTCATATTCGACAGCAAAGACCAGCAGGCGCTTCTGAAGTCCATATGCGAAGAATTGCGCATCGACACCGAGCGCTTCACGCCCGACTCGTTCGGGAACGCCATTTCCAAGCTCAAAAGCAGGCTCATCACCCCCGACGCGTTCACCGAAGACGCGCACGACCCATACCCGAAAATGGCGGCAACGGTATATGCGAAATATCAAGACGCGCTCAAGGAACATAACGCCGTTGATTTTGACGACATGATCATGCTGTGCGTGCAGCTTTTTGAAGCGCGCAAAGATATTTTGGAGCGCTATCAGGAACAATTCCGGTATATCCTCATCGACGAATACCAAGACACCAACTTCGCCCAGCACCGTTTCGTGAACCTGCTTGCCGCTCGCTACCGGAACATCTGCGCGGTGGGCGACCTCGACCAGGCGATCTACGGGTGGCGGCAAGCGGATGTGGCGAACATCCTTAATTTTGAAACGCAGTATCCCGATGCGAAGGTCGTCGTGCTCGAAGAGAACTACCGCTCCACGCAAAACATCCTGTCGGCCGCAAACATGATCATCAGCAAGAACAAAATGCGGAAAGAAAAGAATCTCTTCACCAAAAACAAGGCGGGGGAGAAGATCAGCGTGGTGGTCGCCGCGACCGAAACGGAAGAAGCGGAGTTCGTCGCGCGCACGGTCCGCGCGCTGGTGCGCGACAAGCGCTTTTCTTTGTCTGACATCGCGGTGCTGTACCGCACGAACGCGCAGTCCCGCGCGATCGAAGAAACGTTCGCACGGCGAAGCATCGCCTACAAGGTCATCGGGGGCTTGAAATTCTACGAACGCAAAGAGATCAAGGACGTCCTCGCGTATCTTCGCTGCATCGCAAACCCCCGCGACACCGTGAGTTTGAAGCGCGTCATCAATTTCCCGCCCCGCGGTATCGGCAAAGTGTCGCTGACGAATTTTTTCCAAAAAAAGGAGACCACGAAATCGATCGACGGATTTTTTGCGCTCATCGATGCGCTCAAAGAAGCGCGCGGCACACTTTCGCTTTCCGCATTCATGAAGCTCGTCATACACCGGTCGGGCATTGAAGCGCACCTCAAAGAACTCGGTGAAAAAGAAGAGACACGCTGGGAAAATGTGCGCGAACTGATATCGGCGGCGGCCGCCTATGATGCCGAAGCTCCGGAGCAGGCGCTCACATCATTTTTGGACAACGCCGCGCTTGCCTCGCAGGAAAGCAAAGAAGAGAACAAAGGCGCGGTGCACGTCATGACGATGCATTCGGCAAAAGGGCTTGAGTTCCGCGCAGTGTTTTGCATCGGCATGGAAGATAACATCTTTCCCCATTCGCGGAGCAAGCAATCGCCCGCGGAAATGGAAGAGGAGCGGCGGCTCTGCTACGTTGCCGTCACGCGGGCGAAAGAACACGTCTGGCTCTTGTACGCCAGAGCACGGCGCACCTATGGCCAAACGCAAATGAACCCTCCCTCCCGTTTTCTGTTCGATATTCCCGAGCACCTTGTGTCATTTTCCGTATGCGGAGAAGAAGCGAGCATCAGCTATGATGACCTTGAGAGCGGCATCATCGGGTTTGAGACGTAGCATAAAAAGAAGAGCGCTGGTATAATTAATTTTATTATCATTACTGTATATTCATGGAAACTTCAGAAACTATGACGTGTCAAAAAAGGTGTTGCGTGAATGCCGCAAATCGCACCGTAAAAAAAGTGCTCTGCATCATCGTGGTCATCGCGGCGCTCGTGTGGGTCGATACGAATTTCAACATCATTGCGTCGTCACAAGCCAACAAACAAGCGCGCGCACACTTGCAAGCGGTGTTTTTATCCAACGGCCAGGTATATTTCGGCGCGCTGTCGCGCCACGGCATCGGCTTCTGGCGCCTCGACCGCGCGCACTATCTGCAAGTATCAAAAACTCCTTCGGCGCTTTCCCCCGAAACACCAGACGGCACCGCGCCCCAAGAAACGCGCACCACGCTCATGAAATTGAGCGACGACATGCACCGCCCGCAAAACACCTTATTCATTCCCGCATCGCAGATCCTTTTTTGGCAAAATCTGCAAAACGACTCTCCGGTCGCACAGGCGATCATATCAGGCCAATGACCCCGCGGCCGAACAAGCGGCTCGGCCAAAATTTCCTCGTCAACCGCGGGATCATCGAGAAGATCATCGCCGCGGCCGCGCTTGAAAAAACAGATACCGTACTCGAGGTCGGCCCCGGGCACGGCGCGCTCACGCTTGAACTCGCTCAAAAAGCGGAGAGGGTCATCGCAATAGAAAAAGACAGGGGACTCGCAGAAATCCTGCGCGCAAAATTGGCTGAAAAAAAGATTGCGAACGTCGAAATTATCGAAGGCGACATCCTCGTGTTTCTTTCTACTCGCTACTCGCTACTGCCTACTCGCTACTGCGTCGTCGCCAATATCCCGTACTATCTCACCTCCGCGCTCATCCGCCAATTGCTTGAACTCGCGCATCCGCCGGAGCGCATCATTCTCACCATTCAAAAAGAAGTCGCCCAGCGCATCGCGGCGCACGGCGGTAAAGAAAGCATTCTTTCGCTCGCGGTGAAATTTTACGCGGACGCACAGATCCTTTTTTACGTTTCGCGCGGCTCGTTCTCGCCATCACCCAACGTGGACTCCGCGGTGATAGAAATAATCCCGCGAAAAGAAAAGCAGGCCGTCGCGCCCGAAGTGTTTTTTACCGTCGTAAAAGCGGGGTTCTCGGCGCCGCGCAAAAAACTACTCGGCAATCTTGCAAAAGGATTATCCATAGAAAAAGAGAAAATTGCGGCGATGTTCGCACGGCTCGGCGTGGATGCGGATGTCCGCTCCGAGCAGCTTTCGCTCGCCCAATGGCTCGCCCTTGCCCCCGCACTTATGTATGGGCGTGAGGGCTTGCCCCGTAGAAGCACTTCGGCTGCCGCAAAGCGGCAAAAAGACGTAGTCAGCCGAAGTCCTCTATCGGGGCTTGCGCGATCAAGTAAAAAAGATATACTGAAAGCAAATAATTAATACGACACCATTATGGGTAACAAAAATTTTGAATCATTTCCTGAAGCACCGGCGGAGGACGGAGAAAACAACAAGGAAGAAGCTGAAGCCGTCAGGGAGGGGGAAATAGGAACGGAAGAAAAGGTACTCCCGGAAACGCCGGATGAGCTACAAGAAATGGACCCGGAAGCATTAGAGTCATTCAAAGGAGTCCCGGAAGCTCCGCTGGAAGAGGACGAGGCGTAACCGCTTTATTTATTCGCATAATTACCCAGAAAACACGCCTTCCTGGCGTGTTTTTGTTTGTTTTGACCCCGCTACAACCTCATCGATACCCTCATTTCTGTTGGGAGCTAAGGCGAAGCCGCCTTACGGCTCTTCCTGTTGCGTTAGTTTCTTGAAACCGCTAGGCCTCACATTGACTTTTTAGCTGTTTTTTTGTATAATAGCAATGCAAAAAATAAGGCTTCGATAAGCATTTCACCTTAAAAATTCAATAATAAAAGGGGGACGAAATGAAAAAGGTAGTGATTTTCCTTGTTTTTCTTGTTTTAAGTGTCGTGGGGTGCGGCGCAATGGAACAAATCATCATAACAGACCCCTCTCATCTCCTCGTTCTTTTCGAGGCCTCGCCAAAAACATCATACGACCCGGGGGAATACGAATATGAGATTGAAGGAGCAATAAATGTTGAAATGAAGCCCGGGCAGAGCATTGAAAGAAATATGGCGTGCGTGGGGGATTTCGAGATCAGGGTCCACGCCTACAAGGTCGTCGGAAGAACCGCTTCCGGAAAAGCCGCGAGGGAATACATGGGATGGCGCAAGATCCCGTTTGCAACTACTGGCAGAAGCATTTATCGCCGCGACCATAAGTCTAGCTCTGGTCTAGTAGAACATAAGCATTACGACACGATAGTAACTTTCTCTGAGCATGGGTATCAGAGAGAAACGGAGCGCAAAGTGGTCACAAGGCCACGCTATCTCATCTATGCAAACCAGTGCGGATGGCTCTCGTGGATGATCCCCATGATAGAGATTCTCCCTCGATGAATCAAAAAACACCGGCCGTGATACCACAGCCGGTGTTTTCTCTTTTTGTGGATGAATTTTATTGTTATACGTACACGCTTCTGCTATACTATAGCTAATATATCTATGCTCAGCGAAAGACGAAAAAATATCGTTATCCCTGTGGTTTTGCTATTGGGGATTTTTATCGGCGGAGTGATTGTTTTGCGCACACAAGGCATCGGCGCGCAGGTGCTCACCGAGGGTAAAAAGGTGCTTTTTCCCATTGCGTCGGAGCCCAATGCAGACCCCGATAACGACGGACTGAAAAACTGGGAGGAAGAAATATACAAAACCGACCCGCGCAATCCGGACACCGATGGTGACGGGTATTTGGACGGCGAAGAGGTCGCTTCGGGCTATGACCCTACAATTAAAGCGCCCAACGACGCACTCGAAGGCACCGATACAAACGCGCCGCGGCAAGCACCAAAAAA
>JACRAK010000010.1 GCA_016234725.1 Candidatus Azambacteria bacterium
CTTTTGCCACATCCACCAATGATATCTCTTTGTTGATAATGGGCTCGATCCATCTCCACCGTTCTTCTTGTATTGTTTTGGCCATAGATACTGACATGCTTAGATAATACTAAAAAGTGCCAGAAGTGCTTGCACATTACCCTTTTATATTGACAAATATATAAGGCGGCGTATTATAAAAACTCAAAAAATCCCACAAGGAGGATGATACGATGAGTAATTCAAAGTATCAAAGACACTTGAGAGAAGAGAAGCAATATGGCGCAGGAGAAAATCGCGCCAAGCGGATTTTTTTTAAAAAGGTATCCGCAATGATTGCGGCCGTGGCCGTAATCATTGTAGTGCTGAGCCATTTTTGGCCCTCATAGAATGAGAGTCAAAAAAGAAAAAAGCCCCCATCGATTAACGATGGGGGCGATTTTTATTGCGGCTACGCGTTAGAACGTGTAGCTCAAGGATGCCGTGACGGCGTCCTCGTTGATGAACCTGCCCTCAATGTTTGCGTTGAGATGACTCATGATTTCAACGCCGGTACCGACGACAACGCCGGTAGTATTCTTTTGCTCCGCGTTCGCTTCAACGTGAAGCGAAACCGGAAGGTCTTCCATCATGGAGGGAATACGTATATCGGTTCTGTTTTCCACTTTGACCTTTGCGTATGTCACGCCCGCATAGGGGCTTAAGCGCCACACATGCGTGCTGGCGGTTACCGCGCCCTGCCATTCGTGGATTTTTGTCTCCGTGCTATACGATCCGTTCGGAGGAAGCAGTGAGCCGAGGTCGCTTCCGTCGATCTTGTACGCGCCGTTCATATCGAAGGCGCTGTACGCTATCATACCGCCAAGCCTGACACCGGCGACTTCCGCGAGATGGATCCTCACACCCATTTTCCATGCGGTGTTTGAGTTATCACTGATTTCGCTGTTTTCGTGTCCGCCGGTATAGTTCAGCGTGTAATCGAGTTTGGCGCGGTTGACGCCGATGCCCGCGAATACGTCCACTTTCTCGTGGAGTCCGACAGTGGCGACCAAGAACTCGGACTGCGTGTCCAACTTCATGTTGGTAATGTTGTTTCCCGGGGCGGGGAAGCTTTCGCTAGCCGATCCGCCCGGCCATGATGCGGTTTGACGGCCGTTCTTAAACTCAAGGTCCCGGCTGCTGTCGTCATACTCGACACCGACAGCGACCTTGCCGAGTCCGCCGAGGACTTCGGGGTTGCCGACGGACGCGGCGTGCGACATGGGAGCGATGAGGAATGAGATCAGCAACAGAACAGGGAACAGAAATAGTGGTTTCTTCTTCACAGCTTTCTCCTTTTTTTTGGTGCGCATCATTGCGCCGTTCGTATGGGAAAAAGATCGAAACAAGTTGAGTCACCTCCTTTTCGCAATTTTATTTTTTTTCAAAAGAGCATTTGCAAGCAAAAGGAAGCTAGCACAACATATTCCTTTTGTCAAGATTTTATGGTATGACTACTGTGGATATGAAAAAAGGAAAACAAAAGAAGAAAAAGGCAAGTCCTGAGCGGGGTCGAAGGGTATTCGTCGGCATGTCCCCGAAGCAATCCCTTCGGGATGCTACGGGGCAGGCAGGCAGAGTTCTCGCAAAACGCAAGCGGGTATTTGTTGGTATGAGCGGGGGAGTAGATTCGTCCGTGGCTGCCGCGTTGCTGAAAAAGCGCGGATACGATGTTGTGGGTGTTTTTATTAAGGGGTGGTCCGACAGCCGGTTTTTCAAAGACAAAACGATGTGCCCGTGGGTGACGGATCAGGAAGACGCGCGGCGGGTCGCGGCGGCACTTGCTATTCCGTTTTATACATTTGATCTTGAGAAAGAATATCGAAAGAAAGTGGTGGAATACATGGTAAAAAGCTATCGCGCGGGCATCACGCCAAATCCCGATGTGATGTGCAATAAAGAGATAAAGTTCGGCGTGTTTTTGAAAAAAGCGCTGAAGCTCGGTGCCGATTTCGTGGCGACAGGCCATCATGCGCGCGTCAAACTACTCGCTACTCGCTACTCGCTACTTGCTGGCGTGGATACGAACAAAGATCAAAGTTATTTCTTATGGACGCTCACGCAAAAACAGCTTGCGCGAACACTTATGCCGGTGGGCGACTATACGAAAGAAGAAGTGCGCGCGATGGCGCGCGAACTTGGCTTGCCGACGGCGGAGAAAAAAGACAGCCAGGGGTTGTGCTTCGTCGGCGAAGTAAATGTGCATGACTTTTTAAAGAGCATGATAAAGCCAAAAAAAGGAAAGATCATGACGACAAGCGGAAAGATGGTGGGGGAGCATGAAGGCGCGATGTTTTATACGATAGGCCAGCGGCATGGCATCGGCTCGCCCGGAGGCGGTACGCCATATTATGTGGTGGGGAAAAATATAAAGAAAAATATCTTATACGTAGGCGAGGGAACGGGTGATGCGGAGCTGTACAAAGGCGAGCTCACGGCAACACAGCTCAATTGGGTTTCCGGTAAAAAACCGAAATTTCCGTTTCGGTGCGATGCCCGTATTCGATATCGCCAGTCGCTGCAAAAAGCACGACTTTTTGAGGTCAAAAATCAAAAAATAAAAATCAAAAATCTCACTGTGGTTTTCGATGCGCCCCAACGTGCGGTAACGCCCGGACAATCCATTGTGTTCTATCGAGGCGGCACCGTCATTGGCGGCGGTATCATTCGTTGACTTTTTGTTGTTATTTTCATACTATCCTGGCACAGGAAAAACAGCGTTGCGCTATGCGCGCAATGCATCGCATTTTAACAACTTCATAGATAAAAAAGGAGGAGGAAGCACGAAGAAACGATCTTTGCTATGGGTAATGGTCGGCGTGGCACTTTTATTTCTACCGGAATGGCCGTGTGACGAGTATGATGAAAAAACATAGGAAAAGGGAGGGCGTATGAACAGTGAAATCATGAAAGGAGAGATGGTCTCCCAGGGGAAAACGAAAAGAGTGTACTCAACTCGCTTTCATCCGAGCCGCGTGTATCTCGAGAGAAAAGCTGTTCTTACCGCGGGCGATGGCCTGCGGAGTACGGGAATCAAAGGAATAGATATCTCCACCACGACCGCTTCATGCAACATTTTCAAGCTGTTGGAACGCAATGGGTTTCAGACGCATTTCATAGAACGAGTGAGCGATAACACGATCCTCGCGAAGCGCTTAGAGGTGATGCCGGCTGAGTTCGTGGCGCGCGGCATCGCGGCCGGATCGTTTTTGAAGCGAAACCCGTATATGCAAAAAGGCGCCAGATTTCCGAAACCGGTGGTGGAGGCTTTTCTTAAGGATGACGGGAGGCATGATCCGCTGATGCATTTGAACTCCCGTACGGGGAAGATCGATCTGTATCGAGCAGATGTGCCGCTCGAAGACGAAGCCGCAAAAATAGGAGAGCTTTCCCCGAGCGATAACATGCTTCTTCCGCAGAGCCTCGCGGATATTGAGCGTATCAAAGAGCTCGTCTCGGAGATCTTCTGTGTCGTCAGGAGCGCGTTCGATCATTTCGGGATTCTCCTTGTTGATTTCAAGGTTGAGGGCGGATACGATATGGACGGTAATTTCCGCATCGGCGATGAGATAAATGGCGATTGCTGCCGCCTGTGGATCGCTGGCGACCCGGAGTGCGCGGTTGATAAGGATTGTTTTCGCAGAATTCCGTTCGAGAAAGGTCGTCCGACGCCCGCAGAGTGCGCGACTATCGCGGCGAAGTATGAGTTCGTCGCAAAGATCACATCACATTTCGAGGAGATGTAGTCCTCTATGAGTATCGTGCGGCGCTTTCCATCGCGAAAGCGCCGCATTTCTTTTTGCGATCTATGCGCTTGAAAATAACCATATAATATGATGGAATAGAGGGAATAGTTTGTACATTTACATATCGCACCATAACCCTGTAGAACGATACGAGGAGGTGGCCATGGAAAGGTTTCAGACACAGAAACGCATTCCCGTTGTTCTTCTCATGATCACGGCGCTTTTTTTCCTTATGAATGCCGGGATCGCGATGGCTTCGTTGTCGCCCACGGATGATGCGCCGTCAATGCCCGAGATGAAGGATGTGCAATACCTCGTATGGCACCACCCGGTCCAGTGCATCAATTTCATCGGACCAACATCTCGAATGGTTTGCGTGATCAACGCATCACTCCCGTACACCGTGAAAGAGAAAGCGGTATTTTCCTCGACCTTTTGCGAAATGCTTGTGTTGCGGCATGATACTGCATCTATCCCGTTGACCTCATGGTTGCAGATAGAGTCGTCAAAGGCATCGCAGGACGTATCGGTGTTTCTTTCGGATGGATACAGTGATCCGTATGTATCTGGCAGGGGAAAAACATTCTCCGATGCGATGGAAAACCTTTTCTTCAATTTCGTCCACAGGCACGGAGGGGGAGGGTCAGCATCAGAATCAAAAAGGACAGAGTAGCTGCTCGTTCGACACACAAGACGCCGAAATGATATTTCGGCGTCTTTTTCAATAATTCCCCGTTGTATTTTACGTGATTTTTGCTACACTGTTTGTTATGACACTAAACGAAACACGACAAAAATTTCTTGATTTTTTCCGCACGAAACAGCATGCGATCATTGCATCTGCGTCGCTCGTACCCGAAGATAAGACGGTGTTGTTCGTCACCGCAGGCATGCAGCCGCTGGTCCCGTATCTCATGGGTGAGAAGAAGCATCCCGAAGGCGCACGGCTTGCCGATGCGCAGAAATGTTTGCGTACCGACGATATTTTGGAAGTGGGGGATAATCGGCATCTTACATTCTTTGAGATGCTCGGGAATTGGTCGCTGGGCGACTATTTTAAAAAGGAATCGATCGAGTGGAGCTTTGAACTTTTAACGTCAAAGGATTGGTTCGGTATCGACCCGGCAAAGATATACGTATCGGTGTTTGAGGGTGATACATCGCTTGGCGTTCTGCAGGATGATGAATCGATCGGGTATTGGAAAGAAGCGTTTGCGCGCGTTGGTATCGATGCGAGCGTTGAAAACGGGCGTATCCGCATGTATCCGAAAAAAAAGAATTGGTGGGAATTGCCCGGAACCGGTCCGTGCGGTCCGGATACGGAGATCTTTTATGATACCCACCCGAATTTTCCTTTGGAAAACTCAAGCGGGCAAGCCGGCAATCCGCATGATCCGAAACTGCATGGCCCGAAATGCCATGTCAACTGCGATTGCGGACGGTTTGTGGAGATCTGGAACAATGTGTTCATGGAATACGAGAAGAAGGAAGACGGCAAAGGCGGATATGCGTACGCGCCGCTCGCGCACAAGAGCGTGGACACCGGCATGGGGCTTGAACGTATCGCGATGGTGCTTCAAGGAAAAGAAACGGTGTTTGAAACGGATATCTTCTCTTCTATTATTACGGCGGTTGAAAACAAGGATATCCCGTATATGCATGAAGAGCGCAGATATCGCATTATCGCCGACCATCTTCGCGCGGCGGTGTTTTTGATCTCTGACGGCATTCTTCCTTCAAATGTTGAGCGCGGATATATCTTGCGCAATTTGGTGCGGTGTGCTGTCACGCATGCAAAAATATTGAAATTGCCGGATGATTTTTACCGTGCGCCGATCGAAGTGATCCATGCGTATTATCGCGGGCAGTACCAGCTTTTGCCAATGGAGACGATCGCGACGGCGGTCGCCGATGAGCACGGCGCGTTCGCAAGGGCGTTCGAACGCGGGATGAAGGAATTTCATGCGCTTGCAGATGCCGCGCAAGGAACGATAAAGACGATACGCGGCATTGATGCGTTCAATCTTCAGCAGACATACGGATTTCGACTTGAACTCATGATGGATCTTGCAAAAGATGTCGGCGTTGCGGTAGATGAAGCCGGGTTTTGGGAGGAATACAAAAAACATCAGGAGGTTTCCCGCGCGGGGGCGGAGAAGAAATTCGGCGGACACGGCATGAAGTTGCAGACCGGCGAGCTGAAGGCGGCGGATGATGCGGAGCTTGCGAAAGTAACGCGCTTGCATACGGCGACCCATTTGTTGCAGGGGGCGCTTCGCGAAGTGCTCGGACCACATGTGCGCCAGAAGGGGTCTGACATCACGGCGGAGCGATTGCGGTTTGACTTTATCCACAGCCAGAAAATGACGGATGAGGAGAAAAAGAAAGTGGAGGATATCGTGAACCGGCATATCAGAGAGGCATTGCCGGTCGTACATAAGGAAATGCCCATCGATGATGCGGAAAAAACCGGAGCATTGATGTTTAATAAGGAAAAATACGGAAACACCGTGAGTGTGTATACCATCGGTAATGAGGAAAACACTATTTCCAGCGAATTATGCGGGGGGCCGCATGTTGAGAACACAAAAGAGATAGGGAAATTCAAGATCATTAAAGAGGAGGCGTCGTCTGCCGGCGTGCGACGCATTCGCGCAACTATCGGATAATATGGAATTTCTATCGTTTGGCACAATTTTAAAAGAACAGGCCTCCCTAGTGCTTGTCGGCGTGTATACCGATACAATCACTGCATCTTTGGTGAAGCGGGAAGAAGGGAAAACGGTGTTTATCTCCACGGCGACAGAGCCGCAGGAAGGGGAAGCGTTTTCAAACGGCGTGCTTGATATTGAACGAATAGCATTAAACTGCAGGAAGGCACTTAGCGCGTTGCCGCATACACCGGGGAATGCGCCGCATGATGTGGTATTTGCGCTTGGCGGGGGCATAGGAGAATTTTCATTCATGCGGGAAAAAGGCGTTCGCGAAGCAAAGGAAAAGAAGATAACCGCAGAAGAGGTTGCGGCGCTTGTCGGTGCGCATACTCAAGGGAACGATAAGGAAGTGGCGCGCAGTTTTGCAGAAAGCTTTCATATCGACGGATTTGCGGTTGCCGACCCGATAGGGTTGAATGGTAGCGAGATACTCATTGATATTGTGCGTATGGCATGCGCCGACGGGTTTGCACAGAGTCTTTCTCACGTTGCTTCAAGCGCAGGGTTATCGATGAAGGGGTTTCTTGACATGCGATATGCCGCCGCAAAGCATGCAAAATTCTTTGAAGAAGCGCAGGGTAGCGCGATAGTGCTGTGCATATTCGAGCATGAAACATACGCGGTGCTTGTGCGTGATCGTGCGGTGGCGGGCGGTGGTGTCGCTCGAGCGGGATATGGTATAATGATCGAAGCAATTGAAAAAACTTTTTTTGTCGGTAGAGAAGAGGCGAAAGGGATCATGAGAGCATTTACGAACAAAGAACTCGATGAACATACAAGCGCGCGCATACGAGAGGCGTGCGGTGTTGCAGGGAAGGCGCTGGTCGCAGACATCGCGCAAACCGTTTCGCAGCTTGACCCTACGAGCTTGTTGCCCGGTAATATCCGGGTGGTATCTGCGGGAGAAATGCCCCAGATCGATGAAGCATTTCGAGCTCCCGAATGGCTTGCCTCGCTTCCGATAGAGCGAAACGCGACCGTACAGGTGTGGCATGCGCCGGAGCACGATACCGGTGGAACGGCATTTGATGTACTGATCGCGGAATCCTTATAATACTTTGCATTATGAAACGTCATCTTCTTCGTTCCGCCTCCGCGTCTTGCCTCGCTGTACTCCACAGTACAGCTTCGGCTTCACTGCTCGGCGCGCCTCGAATCTGACATTTCGTAATGCAAAGTTATATATTTAAATCCATGAAAAAAATACTGTATATTCACCCCGAGGAAAGCGTCGCGTATCTTATCGATCGTTTTGAGAACACGGAAGACGAAACGCTCTATCTCGCCGCGGATGATCATCCCGCGCTTTTCACCGATGCGGTGAATATGAAGCTCCTTGCGCGCGAGGCGAGTGTGCTGCGCAAGCGTATTGTTGTGATCTCTCAAAATCCCGCGGTGCTTGAAATGGCGCGGAACGTCTCTTTTGACACTATTGCGGAAAATGCCGCGGAATTGGAACGGCAGGAAGCGGAGGCGGCGGCCCCGGTTGCCGCGCCCGCTGCATCACACACAGAGGAAGGCGGCGAGCAGGAAGAGGAAGTGCAGGTGCGCGTCATCCGCGACGAGAATATCCGTATTCCTTCGCCATACGACGAAGTGCTTATGAGTCCTCCTCGGGAACACGGTGAAGAAATACGCTATAGCCGCGATGCGGACGAACACGGCGCATCGGCGTCGGAAGAGGCCGCTCCCTCTCCTATGAGGAAAATGATGCGCGGGAAATCACTTACCTGGAAATTCGTGGCGATCTCTTTCATAGCGGCGGGCGTGCTTGCGGGCGGAGCATTTTATGCGCTTTCCCCGCGATTATCGGTTTCGGTCGTGCCAAAGAAAGAATCGCTGCGGTTTGATTTTCAGGCGATCGCCGACAGCAAGACGTCTGCGCTGGATGTGGATAGATCGAAAGTGCCCGGGCAGATCATTACGATAGAGAAAGAGGTGAGCGGAGAATTTACCGCTTCGGCGAAACAAGATAAGGCGACCAGAGCGGAAGGAAAAGTGACGCTGTACAATGAATTCAGTTCAAGCGCTCAGCCGCTGGTGAAAAATACGCGGCTTCGAGCGCCGGACGGAAAGATATTCCGGCTGAAGGATGCCGTGACCGTTCCCGGGGCGACGGTGCAAGGCGGCACAGTGACCGCCGCGGGTACGGTGGATGCCTTGGTGATCGCGGATGAAGCGGGACCCGCATATAATATCGGCCCCGCATCGTTTGTGATCCCTGGATTTGAGGGGACGTCGAAATTCTCCGCATTTTCTGCGAAGTCCTCATCGGTGATGGCGGGCGGGAGCGCGGGAGAAGGGTACGCCGCGACCGCAGAGGATATTGAAAAGGCGAAAGCATCTCTTAAAAACAAGCTCACCGAAGAAACAAAAGGATACGTTGAAGCGAACGTGCCGAAGGGGTTTGTCGTTTTAGAGAGCGCGGTCGCGCAACGCGCGCCCGAGTTCTCCCAAGATCAGCCCGATGCGTTGGGGAAGTTCGCCGCACACATGAAAGTTGCGTACGACGTGTTCGTGTTTTCGGAGAACGACATCGCTGCGCTCACCGAATATCATCTTTCAAAGAAACTGCAGGACGCACGAAAAGCGCTGCCGGGAACGCGCGTTATTACCTATGAGCGCGAGGCATTCGGCCCCACTAAAGAAACATTAAGCTTTACGGTGAAAGCGAGCGAACTGGTCGCGGGATCTATCGACGAGAAGCAGGTGAAAGAAATGCTTGCCGGGAAGGGAGAGGCTGATATCCAGCAGATCTTGAGCGCGAATGATGCGATAGAAAGCGCAGAAGCGACGTTTTGGCCATTTTGGATATCGCTTGCTCCAAGCAACCCGGATCGCATTACGATCGTCATTACCGAGCTGTAGCAAATGAGGTTTAAACGCATTTTCCCGCTCACGGAAGCGCGGGGGGTTGACCCGCCTAAATTTTTGCACTTATGTGCACGATGTTGGCGCTTATTTGCTCTGGTTCTCGTATTGCGACAGTATAAAGTCGTTTGTTAAAGAGTTGCTTTCGGTGCAAAAACTTAGGGGGGTTGACCCGCCTAAATTTTTGCACTTATGTGCACGATGTTGGTGCTTATTTGTTCTGGCTCCCGCATCGCAACCGTATAAAGTCGCTTGTTTAAAGAGTTGCTTTTGGTGCAAAAACTTAGGGGGGTTGACTAATGTTCGCCGATTTGTTAGAAATAACTAATATTTATGCCACAAGAGAGAATTCGTCGAGACGGGATAGTCCAAGAGAATTTATCCAATGGATTGTTTCGTGTCCAGCTTCAAGATGAGGCGCTGGTACTCGCTCATTTGTCCGGCAAAATGCGGCTGCATCACATTAAGGTGCTTCCGGGAGACAGGGTCACGGTTGAGCTGAGTCCGTACGACCTGACAAAAGGACGGATCGTATTGCGGATGAAATAATAATATGAAGGTACGAGCATCGGTAAAGAAAATTTGTGCGAAATGTAAATCGGTCCGAAGAAGCGGCCGGGTGTATGTCGTGTGTTCCAATCCGAAGCATAAACAACGTCAAAAATAATATGCCCAGAATCGTCGGTGTCAATATTCCTGATAAAAAGCGGATGGAGGTAGCGCTTACCTATATCTACGGCATCGGCCCTGCGCGGGCACGCCGCATGCTTGCGGAAACAAAAGTGGATCCGAACAAGCGCGCGCACGAACTTACGGCAGACGAAACCAATCGTTTGAAAGACGCGATCGAAAAGAATTATAAGACAGAGGGGGATCTGAAGCGGGAGATCATGCTGCATATCAAGCGGTTGAAGGATATCAAAAGCTACCGAGGTATCCGCCATATGAAAGGACTTCCGGCGCGCGGCCAGCGCACAAAAACGAATTCCCGCACGCGGCGCGGCAACGTGAGAAAGACTGCCGGTTCGGGAAGGCGCGCAGTTGAAAAGAAATAATGCCTTGAAACGTGTAACTTGGAACATGGAACACGCATGATCCAAGATTAGCGATTCAAGATTCAAGACAGTATGGGAAAGAAGAAAGTATTAACACAAAATGAAGAACAACTGATGAAAGAAACCGAGGAACGCGAATCCTCGGTGAAAAAAGCGCCGGCCGCGGCAGCCGCAAAGCGGATCACGAAGGCGGGGCAGGCGCACGTACAGGCGACGTATAATAATACGATCATCACGGTCGCGGACGATGCGGGAAACGTGCTTGCGTGGTCTTCGGCGGGTTCGCTCGGATTTAAGGGAGCGAAGAAAGCGACGCCGTATGCGGCATCGCAGGTTGTCTCGACCGTTGCGGAAAAAGTCAAAAAAACCGGGCTTCAGGATGTCGCGATATTCGTGAAAGGCATCGGCTCGGGACGAGAATCGGCAGTGCGGGCGCTTGCAGGGAATTTCAATGTTATTTCCATTTCAGACGTAACGCCGATCCCGCACAACGGATGCCGGCCGCCGAAGGTCAGACGCGTCTAACGGAGCGATATATTTATGGAATCAAAATGCAGCAAATGTAGACGGGCGGGAGAAAAGCTTTTTTTGAAAGGCGAGCGATGCGCTACGGCAAAATGCGCGGTCGCGCGGCGCCCCGGTCCTCCGGGCATGCACGGCGCAAAGCGCAAGAAACGAGGGGGTTCCGAATATGGCACCCAGCTCGCGGAAAAGCAGAAGGTGAAGCGCAGCTACGGCATTCAGGAGCGCCAATTCAAGAATTATTACGAGACGGCGTCAAAGAAGAAAGGAAACACGCTGAACATGCTCGCAACATTGCTTGAGACGCGGCTTGATAATATCGCGTTCCGTCTCGGGTTTGCCGCATCACGGAGCCAGGCGAGGCAAATGGTAGGGCACGGCCATCTTATGGTGAACGGCAGGCGAGTCGACATTCCTTCATACCAGATCACGAAAGGAGACGTCATCACGATCCGTCCCGGTTCGGTTTCAAAAAAGATATTCCAGGATATCAAGATGGTACTCAAGAAATATGAGCCGCCGCAATGGCTTGCGATGGATAAAGAGAGCCTGAAAGGGGAGATGGTGCGCGCGCCGGAAATGGAGGAGCTTGATGTGCCGTTCAATTTGCAATTGATCACTGAGTTTTATTCACGATAATACTATTAATCAACTTCGGTGAGGGAGCACAGCTTCCCGCCGGGTCTTTTGGAAAACATGCCAATTACATTGCCAGAAAAACCTAGCGTGGTGACGAAAGACGGTTTCAGGGCCGTTATCGAAATTGAGGGCCTTTATCCCGGGTATGGCATGACGCTCGGCAATGCGTTGCGGCGCGTGCTGTTTTCTTCGCTCGAAGGAGCGGCGGCGACGGTGGTGAAGATCAAGGGGGTGTCGCATGAATTTTCAACGATCTCGGGCGTCATGGAAGATGTGGTGCAGTTGCTGTTGAACATCAAACGCTTGCGGTTCATGAAGCAGACGGACGAGCCGGAAGTGGTCTCGATAAACGTGCACGGAGAGCGCGAGGTGACCGCATCAGACATCAAAGGATCAAGCCAGATCAAAGTCGTGGATCCTGCGGCGCACATCGCGACGCTGACCGATAAGAAGTCGGCATTCGAAGTAGAGCTGACGATCGAAAAAGGCTTTGGGTATGTGCCGGTCGAGGAGAAGAAGAAAGAAAAAACGGAGATCGGAACCATCGCGCTTGATGCGATATTCACGCCGATCAGAAAGATCAATTACGAAGTGGAGAATATGCGCGTCGGCGAACGCACGGACTATGATCGTTTGCGTCTTATCATTGAGACCGACGGAACCATTGATCCCGAAGAGGCATTTATGAAAGGCGCGCGCATCTTAGTCGAGCAGTTCACGAAGCTCGTGGCATTTGACGAGGAGCATGCACATGAGGGAAAAACGAGCGCACACGCATCGGAAGAGGTCTCTGCGGCAGAGAACGGTATTGCCGAATTGGATCTTCCTGCGCGGGTCGCGCACGCGCTTGAAAGCGCGGGGATCACCGCCATTGATGATCTTACCGCAAAAACGGAAACAGAGCTTCTTGCGCTTGAAGGGATGGGCGCAAAGGCGGTTACCGATATCAAAAAGGCGCTTAAAAAAGCCGACGTGAGCTTGAGGGAGGAGTAGTTGTATATGAAACATTTAAACAAGACACGAAAATTCCATAGAGAAACAGGACAGCGCGCGGCATTGCTGAAAGCGCTTATGACCGCGCTTATCACGAACGGCAAGATCAAGACGACCGAGGCGAAGGCGAAAGAAGTACGCCCGCGGATCGAAAAGATGGTCTCAAAAGCGAAAGTAAAAGACATCAATACGGTGCGCCTTATCCGCAGAACGTTCGCCGAGAACGTGACAAAGAAATTGTTCGATGAGGTCGCGGTGAAGTACAAGGAGCGCAACGGCGGGTATACGCGCATCGTGAAGCTCGGCCAGCGGCGGTCGGACGGTTCAGAGATGGCACAGATAGAATTCGTATAATATACGCATATGGAAAGGAAAACGCACACAATCGATGCATCAGGAAAATCGCTCGGCAGACTCGCGTCTGCGGTTGCAGTGTTATTGCGCGGCAAGCATAAGGCGACGTTCGAGCGGCACATTGATGCGGGCGACACCGTGGTCGTGTGCAATCTCGACGCACTCAAGATCACCGGGACGAAAAAAGAAAGTAAAGAATATTTTTATCACACCGGCCATCCGGGAGGGCTCAAGACCTCGGTACTTGGAAAAGTATTGGAAAAAAACCCGGGCGAGGCGTTCCGGCTCGCGGTGTATGGGATGCTTCCAAAAAACAAATTACGAGCTTCCATGATCAAACGGCTTACCATGTATCGTGGGCAAATTAAATAAACGACTATGAGCGCTACAGCAACAAAACCGGCGGTAAAACGCACCCCAAAAGCAAAGAAATCGGAAGAAGTCGAGATCGTTCCTGTCGCGGCGCAACCCGCGGAAGAAACAGTCATGGATGCGGATATCGCAAAAATGATGGAGGAAAAAGACACGAAGCCGGGGAGATATTATGAAGCGGTAGGACGGCGAAAGACCGCAACCGCGCGCGTGCGTATCTTTACGCGCGGGAGCGGCGTGACCGTAAATACAAAGGATTATAAGCTCTATTTCGCGCATGCCGATCTGCAGAGGATCGTAGACGGCCCGTTGCGCAAGATGAAGATCGCAGAGCGATTCATGGTGAGCGCGGTAACGAACGGCGGCGGCATACATGCGCAGGCGGAGGCGGTGCGCCACGGCATCGCGCGGGCGCTCGTCGCGTTCAATGCTGATTTTCAGAAACGATTGAAGCGATCGGGATACTTGAAGCGCGATCCGCGCCAAAAGGAACGCAGGAAATATGGTCTCAAGAAGGCGCGCAAAGCCCCACGCTGGTCGAAGCGTTAGCGGAGACAGCGTGGCAGAAGGGGCGACGGGGAAACTGGGTGTTTCCCCGCGGCGGAAACATTAAAACCGAAGGGTTTTAAAGATCCGCCAACTGGCGGAGATCACGATGGTCGAAGCGTTAAACATTATTTTTTCACACAAGCACCGCTTATGCGGTGCTTGTGTTTTGGTCTGCACACGCGGGACAACGTTTATATTTTGAACAGAGAAACTTTTTTCAAGAGAGCGCCGTCGAGGAAGTAGAGGTGATCGTCATAGCTGCTATATGACACTCTGAGCGCTTGCGCGGCATCGGCGATATCATAGACATTGCGGTGATCCCGTCCGTCAAGCTCGATGAATTGTATCTTTTTTTCCGCGGTGAAAAAGATATGTTCGTTGTCGTAGGAGAACCATGTGATACCGGTGATAGGACGCGAAAGCCGCGTAATGAGCTCGGTGTCGCCAACTTTCTTTTTTGGCTGAATAACCACGTCTTTCAAATAGTAGACGTGTATCTCGTTCTTATTGTGCCAAGCGAGCTTTTTATTATCATCTGAAAATGCCGCTGCAATGACATCATCCGCAATACGCTTGAATGCGAGCTGATCGCCGTCATACAGATAGAGTGCGTTATCTGAGTCGATTATCGCGATATGTCCCGCGGTCGAGCGGATGATGCGGGAATTCCCGTCAAAGTCCTCCAGCGGGGTCTCGATGATCTGATCGGTCTTGCCGGAGAGAAGGTCCTTTTCATAGAGGATCGTGGGGGCGGTTGTGGCGTATACCGCTTTGTTCCCGAACATCTCAAAATTAACGATATTGTCCGCGATGACTGTTTTTTCGTGGGGCGAGCGAAGATCCACCGCATAGAGCGTGTTTGCGGTCGAGAGCGCGATTATCTTCGGTTCTCCCTTGCCGTATTGGCGTATTTTGACGTATCGCTCCACCTCGTCCTCTACGATCTCCGTCCGTTCTCTCGAGGCGATATTAAAGAGATATTTCCTGCTTTTGTTCTTTTGGAGGCTCTCGATGATGAGATAGTCCTCATCCGCGCCGAAGCGCACTTTCCCGATCCGCTCTCCGTCTTCTGCCGCGAGCGGGATGATCTTGGGCGATGCGACGTCAAGGATTGCTATCCCGTTTTCTTTTATATAAGCTATCGCCGTGTTCGAATCCGACATGATCATGTCGTTCACCTCCGTTTCGATGGTTTGCACTTTGCGTTCCTCCGGGATGAGAAAGATATTACGCGCCTCTGTGACGAGCTGCGGCTCCACTTTTAATTTCTTATCCCATGTAAGATATCCTCCTTTCCCTATCTTTACGGCATAATCTCCAGGAAGCAGCCGAGAGATCAGCTTTCCCTGCGTGAGCGGGAGTGCGCTGGTGGTTGCGGTAAGCCGGTCGTTGATGTGCACCAGTACGCCCTTGGGCGTTGTCGCGACGAATATCCCTCCCGTTTTCGCCAGGGAAAACGTCTTGAGATCAAGCGCGTATCCCTGCGAGTATACGATCACTGCGGGCGACGCGATGAGGAATACGGCAAACAAAAGATAAAAATAAAGTTTTCGGCGCGTTGCGGTCATTTCATAATAATACCACACGACGCAAGAATCGAAAGGGCCATGAGTATTGTGCGCGCAGCGGCCGGTATGCTATACTGCACACATATGGAAAAGAAAATTTTTGTGACGCGGAGGATCCCCGAACGAGGGATCGATTTGTTAAAAAGCAAAGGGTATGCGGTCGAGGTGAGCGAGAAAGACGGCGTTCTTACGAAGGACGAGCTTATTACCCGTCTGAAGGAAGGAGCGTACGATGCGGTACTGTGTCTGCTTACCGATAAGATCGACGAGGACGTCTTTGTCGCCGGGGGGGCGCAGTGCAAGATATTTGCCAATTACGCGGTCGGTTTTGATAATATCGATCTTGAGGCGATGCGCCGCCATGCCATGACCGTCACGAATACTCCCGGCGTACTGACCGAAACCGTTGCGGAGCATACATTCGCGCTCATGCTTGCAATCGCGCACCGCATTGCGGAGGGCGATGCATACACGAAAGCGGGAAAGTATAAAGGGTGGGCCCCCATGCTGCTTTTGGGCACCGATCTTTTCGGCAAGACGCTCGGCGTGGTCGGGCTCGGCAGGATCGGCTCGCTTGTCGCGCATCACGCGGCAAAAGGGTTCGGCATGAAGATCATGTATTATGATCCGAAGCCGAATGCCGAATTTGAGAAAGAATACGGCGCGACATTCGCCGACCTGGAAACACTTCTTAAAGGGTCTGATTTCGTTTCTATCCATGTGCCACTGCTGCCGACCACTCGGCACCTTATCGGCGGGCCGCAGTTGAACATGATGAAAAAGACCGCGTACCTCGTGAATACGTCACGAGGGCCGATCGTTGATGAGCAAGCACTCGTTACGGCATTGCGCGAAGGGACGATCAGGGGCGCGGCGCTCGATGTATTCGAACATGAGCCGGAACTGACGCCGGGGCTTGCGGAGCTAAGCAACGCCATTCTTACGCCGCACACCGCTTCCGCGACGGAAGAAACACGCTCGAAGATGGCGGAGCTTGCCGCGCAAAATATCATCGAGGCGCTCGAAGGAAGAACCCCTCCTAATAAGATAGTATAGCGATTTCAGACGGGATTGACCTCGGCACAGACTCTATGGTACGATGATACACCGTAAGGATTTTTAGGAAATATATGACGAAAATCAAAGCGCAACCAAGAAATGAAGCGGATAAAGTGGGCCCCATCAGAAAAGCGGGGGGTGTTCCTGCGGTTGTCTACGGCCATAAAGTGAAGAACGTAAGTCTTACCGTTGACGGCAAGTTATTTGCGAATGTGTATAAAAAAGCGGGGGAAACCACCGTGCTGGACCTGCATATCGAAGGAGAAGGCGCCGAGCGGAGCGTTCTCATCCACGACGTTGCAGTTGACCCGGTGCGGAGCGACATCATCCATGTCGATTTTTACGAAGTGAAGAAGGGTGAAAAGATCAAAACGCATATTCCGCTTGTATTTGAAGGCGAATCAGCCGCAGTAAAATCGGAAGGAGGCGTGCTGGTAAAAAATATCTATAAGGTGGAAGTCGAGGCGCTGCCCAAAGATCTTCCGCATGAGATCACTGTCGATATTTCCAAGCTCGCGACGTTCAGCGATACGGTGACGGTCGCGGATCTGCCTATCCCTGCAGGCGTAAAAGTATTTTCCGATCCGAAAGAAGTTATCGCAAAGGTAATGCCGCCGCGAACCGCCGAAGAGCTTGAATCGCTTGAAAAAGCAGCCGAGATGAAAGTGGAAGAGGTGAAGGTGGAAACGGAGGAAAAGAAGAAGGAACGCGATGCGGAAAAACTCGCAGAGAAGGAAGGAGAAAAATAATCTCTCAGGAAACCGTTTGTTATGTTTCCTTCGGCGCAAATTACAAATATAAGCAAGACGATCACAAAAGCCCCACGAGCGCGGATATGCGTGGGGCTTTTGTGCGTCTTGGGTATGTGCGTGTACGCGGGAGCCGCGCCCGCGCTCGCGCAAGAGAGCGCTGCGGAAAGTGAAAAAGCGCAGCTCCAAGGCCAGCTCAAAGAAGTGCAGGAACAGATCGAGATCTACCGGCAGAGCATTGAAGGTGCGCGCAGCGCACAAAAGTCGCTCAAGGGAGAGATCACGACATTGGATACGGCGGTACAAAAACAAAAATTGCAATTAAAGGAGATCGAGCTCATCCTGCGGGAAGTGGAGAACGATCTCAAAGGGAAAACGAAAGAGATCAGCTCGCTTGAGGGCCGCCTGAAAGAGAAGCGACTCCTGCTTCAACTCTCGTTAAAACAATTACAGGAATATGATGCCGTAAGCTGGGTTGGCGTTCTATTTTCCGGGGAAAGCCTTTCTGATTTCTTCAATCAGGTACGATATGTGAAGAACATTCAAGCTGATATCAATGATTTCATCGCAAATATCGACAGTATCCGCAATAACCTCGAACAGGAAAAGGCTGATCTGGAAGATGAAAAAGAGGATGTTGTGCGATTGAAGAGTTTAAACAGCTTGCAAAAGAGCTCACTGGAACAGAAGCAGAAAGAAAAAATAGTACTGCTCGAAAAAACAAAAGGACAAGAAAAGCTCTATAACGAGGGCATAAAAAAATCGAAAAAAGACATCACGCTTATCCGCCAGCAGCTCTATACGCTCCAGAGCGTCGGTGTTTCAATGTCGTTCGAGGAAGCGCTTGCAAAGACGCAGTTCGCGGGGCAAAAAACCGGTATCCGCCCGGCATTCCTTCTTGCGATCTTTCAAGTCGAATCAAAGCTCGGCACCTATCTCGGCGGCGGTTCATGGCGAGTGGATATGAAGCCGAAGGAGCGCCCGCTTTTTTTGCAAGTGACGAGCGCACTGGGGCTTGACCCGGATGCGATGCCGGTGTCGAAACGGCCTTCATACGGGTGGGGAGGCGCCATGGGCGCGGCGCAATTCATTCCTTCCACGTGGCTGATCTATGCCGATCAGATCGCGAGCTTGACCGGGCACAACCCGCCGTCGCCGTGGGATATCGAAGACGCTTTTGTCGGCTCAGCGTTGAAGCTTGTCGGGAACGGCGCGGGGAGCCAGGCGTATAAAGATGAGCATAAAGCCGCGGCGATGTATCTCGCCGGCGGAAATTATAAGAAAAAAGTGGCGCAGGCGTATGCGAACAACGTCATGGATTGGGCCGATTATTATCAGGGCCAGGTTGATGCGCTCTCGGGCGTCAGTATAAAGAATATCTCACTCTCCGGCAGCTAACGCCTTGTGTATGTCATCGAGCATCGTGCTGATGTCGCCGTCCATAATGCCTTCGATATTGTGCCAGCTTAATTTTGCGCGGTGGTCGGTAACCCTATCTTGAGGAAAATTATAGGTGCGTATTTTTTCTGAGCGATCGGCGGTGCCGATCTGTTCTTTGCGCAGCTTGCCGCGTTCCTCCTGTTCCTTTTCTTTCTGCGCTTGCGAGATCTTTGCCTGCAATATCCGCATCGCTTTTTCTTTGTTCCGCGCCTGGGACCGTTCCGCCTGCGAGGCGACGACAAATCCGGTCGGAATATGAATAAGCCGCACGGCGGTTTCCACCTTGTTCACGTTTTGTCCGCCCGCGCCGCCGGAGCGGTATGTTTCCATCCTAATGTCCGCCTGATTGATAGTGACGTCGCTTTCCTCCGCTTGGGGAAGGACCGCGACGGAGACCGTTGACGTATGGATGCGCCCTTGCTTTTCGGTGTCGGGAATGCGCTGGACGCGATGCACGCCGCTTTCATGGCGTATTTCGTTGTATACGCCTTTTCCGGTCATTTCAAATACGATCTCCTTGAACCCCCCGAGCGACGTCTGGCTTGAATCGACGAGTGTAAGGTCCCATCCTTTTCGCTGGGCGTACCGCATGTACATGCGGTAGAGCGCGCCCGCAAACAGCGCTGCTTCGTCGCCTCCCGCTCCCGCGCGGATCTCGACAATAGCGCTTTTGTATTTTGCGTATATATTGGGGGAGAGAAGCTCTTTGAGCTCCTTTTCCTTTTTTTCCTTCTGTGCGCGCAGATCGATGATCTCTTCTTGCGCGAGTTCCGCGAGCGCGGTATCTTCCCCTGATGCGACAAGCGACTCGTTGCTCTGTATCTCAGTATCGATCTTGCGTATGCGCGCGCGCAGCGCGAGTATTTCTTCGATCTCCGCGTAACGCTTTGCGAGCGCAGCACGCGCCTTTAAATCAAAAACAGCTTCGCTGCGGGCGAGCTGCTCTTCTAGGTCGCGGTGCTCGGCCTTGAGCGCCTCGATTTTCTTTTCATCGATCACTTTTTTGCGGGTTTTTTGGGAGTGGCGTTTGCGATCTTTCGCTTGAATTTCTCAACGCGTCCGGTCGCATCGACGAGCTTTTCCTTGCCGGTATAGAATGGATGGCAAACACTGCAAATTTCTACGTCAATTTGCTTCATGGTGGCGCCTGTTGTGAACGTGTTTCCGCACGCACACACTACTGTCGCCTGATGATATGGGGGGTGGATTTCTTTTTTCATACGATGGTCATTGTATACGAATCAGCCCGGTTTGTAAAGCGTTTTTAACTATGGCGGTCGGGGCTTGCCATTTTCACTCAGAAATGGTATATATGAAACAAATTTCATATCACCCACAGGAGGTTGTCATGGAAGGAATGGAAGGAGTTGCCGTCACGGTCATAAGCATCGGGGGCAATGAGCATTTCGGGATCTGCTTCGCGAAAGAAAGGCTCGACGCAGCGAGTATTAAGGTAGTGCGGGACACGCGTTTTACCTTGATCCGCGATAAACAGCCTGACGCACGGGAGGAGTTAAGGGTCGCCGTGGAAAAGTCTGTTAAAGCATCCCGCGCGATCGCGGTCGTCATCGCGTCCTACCGAAAAGAGAGTATTTCGGGAAAAGCACGGGAAGAGGAGATAAGGCGCGCCATAGAGACCGTCAGGTCGTGGAAGCTCCCTGTTAAAAAGATATTCGGCATCTGCTTCAATGGGAGAGGAGATGAGAAGCAAATTATGATAAGCACATTATAGGGCGCCAATGGCGCCCGCACAGCAAGCCCCCGCGCCAACACGCCGGGGGTTTTTCATTTGTGTGAAAAGGAAATATGTGGTACGATCATGCGATACATAGTAACCATAAACGCAAACATATGAACACCATTTTTCTTATTATTGCGGTAGCGCTTGCGGCAGGCGTGGTATTTAAAAGTATTTCGCTTAAATTAGCGGTGCTTGTCCTTGCGGGCGCGCTCGTGGCATGGGGAATTGCCATATACAATCAATTCGTCCAGCTTTCAAACAGAGTTGCCGAAGCGTGGTCGGACATCGAGGTGCAGATGAAGCGCCGATATAATCTCATTCCGAATTTGGTGGAAACGGTAAAAGGATATGCCGGGCATGAAAAAGAAGTGTTTGAAAAGGTCACGGAAGCGCGCGCCCGGGCGATGGGCGCGCAGTCGCTCGCAGACCATGCAAAAGCGGAGAACATGCTTTCCAGTACGCTGAAATCATTGTTTGCGGTGTCCGAAGCATACCCTCAGCTCCGCGCGAACGAGAATTTTCTCGAGCTTCAGCGCGAGCTGACGGATACGGAAGATAAGATCCAGGCGTCCCGCCGCTTCTATAACGGCAATGTGCGCGATTATAATACGCTCGCCGAATCGTTCCCGTCCAATCTCATTGCGAACGCCTTTACATATGCGAAGAAAGAATTCTTCGAACTCGAAGAAAGCGAAGCGGCGGCGAAAGAGCCGGTTGCCGTGAAGTTTTAGCATTTTTTGTTTTCTTTTATTTTCTAGCTTCTAGATTCTAGCTTCTAGATTCTGCCCATGAGCACTATTTATACCCATCAGGCATCAAACGTACGCAAAACGTGGGTCATTATGTCCGCGTTTTTGGTATTTATCATTCTTGTCGGGTGGGTGTTCGCGCAGGCGATGCAAACTTCAGGTGTGCTATATGTCGCGGTCGCCTTCGCGCTTATCATGAATGTGGCGAGCTATTGGTATTCCGATAAGCTGGTGCTCATGATGACGCACGCAAAAGAAGTGCAAAAACAGGACGCGCCGGAGTTGTATCGTCTTGTCGAAAATATTTCCATCACCGCAGGCCTCCCGACGCCGAAGGTATATATCATCAATGAGCCGGCACCCAATGCATTTGCCACGGGGAGAGATGAAAAGCATGCGGTAGTGGCGGTGACCGCAGGCCTGCTTGAGCGGCTGGATAAAACCGAGCTTGAAGCGGTACTTGCGCATGAGCTCTCGCATATCGGTAATAAAGATATGCTGGTGTCGACCGTTGCGGTGGTGTTGGTGGGGTTTGTGGCGCTACTTTCCGATTTTTTTCTCCGCTGGACGATGTATGGCGGGGGCAGGCGGCGCGATGACAGGGGAGATGGGCGCGCGCAGGCATTATTCTTGATCATCGGTATCGTGCTTGCCATACTTGCCCCGCTTGTTGCTACGCTGCTGCGGCTTGCGGTATCGCGCAGCCGGGAGTTTCTTGCCGATGCATCGGGCGCGATGCTTACGCGCCACCCCGAAGCGCTCGCAACCGCGCTTGAAAAGATCGCAAGCGACCCCAACGAGCTTCGCACTGCAAACCACGCGACCGCGCATTTATTTTTTGCCAATCCGTTTAAGAACGGCGAAAAGAAAGGTTTTCTCACCAAGTTATTTATGACCCACCCAACTACCGAAGACCGAGTACGCGCATTGCGTGAAATGAACATATGATGATAGATTGTCAATAATTCTCGCCCGCTTAAGTTTGCGAAGCAAAGTTTGGCGGGTGAACCCACCCGCCCGTAGAAGAGCGCACGCGCGCCCTGCGGGAGATGAACGTATAAAACAGTATGGGAATAGAGCAACGACATTTTGAAGAAACGCCTCGTGAACATGTATTGCATGGGGAATTTGACGAGATACGTTCTGATCCGCATTTGGAAGGCGTCGTATGGGAAGAGTTGGAGGCGAAAGATATTGGGTTGCTTGATAAACTTTTACGGGGTACGCTTACGGAAGAGGATGCCAATAGGAGATTGGAGGAGCTGGAGGAAGAAGGACGGGATCGCGAAGACGCAAGTGTTAACTTCGTAGCGGCGCTGCTCAATAAATTGGTCTCACAAAAATCTTTTGAGAGGCATAGAGCAGGAAACGCATAAAAAATATTTGGAGGCGTCGCATAGTGGCTTAGTGCACCGTCTTGGAAAGACGGCATACCGCAAGGTATCAGAGGTTCAAATCCTCTCGCCTCCGCAACAACCACAATGCCACCTCTTTATGGGGTGGCATTGTGGTGTTATGATGGGAAAGTGGATTTGAACCGCGGGCCGCAGGCTCTGAAGAAGAGCCGAGGGTTTCGAGCCCAGCAGGGCGAGAGGCAAATCTTCATTGTTTGTCCAAGTTTCCATTTTGTCTGAGGCGTAGCGAAGCGATTGACACACAAGCAGCAATCCCGCTGAAAGAGGGGTATCTCGCCTCCGCCAGTTAGGAAATGAATTTTTGGGAGAAAGACAGCATACTGCAAGGTATGAGCTGATAAGTCAACGAATACATTCAACGGCTCAAAGGCAAACGCCTATTGAGCCGTTGACTTTTTAAACCATCTTATCTAAGTTTTTGAGTTATACACACATTGACACGAATAAATAGTCGGGTATCATGGAAGTATGAAAAACATAGTGACAGAAAGGCAAAAACAGCTTCTCGGTGTTATTTATGACTTCATAAAATCAACGGGATATCCACCAACGTATGAGGAGATGCGCGAAGATCTCGGTGTTTCCTCAAACCAGTCAATTGTTGATCTCCTCGAAAAGCTAAAAAAAGCAAGCGTCATCAAAAAAGACATAGGAGCAAGAACTCTCGCTATCTTACCACTTGGATATAAGATACTCGGCGCACCACAGCTCGTCTCTGTTCTTGGTGTAACGACAGCCGGAATGCCAGCCGAAGCAATAGAAATTACAGGCGAGTGGCAGGTGCTTTCTCAAGATGTTTCAAAATTACAGGCCGATGTTTTTATGCTTCGTATCTCTGGCGATTCCATGATAAACGCCGGCATTGACGATGGAGATGTGGTTTTAGTCCAAAGCAAGAAAGAATTTGTTTCCGGTGAGGTTGTGCTTGCGCACAAAGACGGCGAAGCGACCATCAAGCGTTTCATTTCAGAAGATAAGCCGCCGTATGTGTATCTCAAGCCGGAAAACTCAAAATATAAAAACATACTTTTTACCGATACCACCGAACTCAAGGGAAAGGTTATTTCAGTATTTAATAAAAACAAATGGAAATCGGTGAAATAAAATGGAAATCAAGAAACTAAAATCGCATATGCCAAGGGTTCACGATAATACAGAGGAAGATTTGATTATTGTCCCTCCGTGTGTTTTGGAAAACAAGCTTAATTCGTTTGAAGAATATACACGAATGAGAGGAAGTATTGGAACTAGTATGGGACTTGCCCTTACTTTGCTCGTGGCGGTCATAACATCCGACTTTAAAGATTTTATAAGTTTGCCTGGCGCAAGTATTCGCGGAGCATTTGTAACAGCTTTTATTGTTATATTGGTTTTAATTATACATAATCTTTTCAGACTATACCGCGCACCAGTGAAAAACCGTGCTTCCATAGTAAAAACTTTTCTGGGCGTAGATGGCGTAGTGGTCCAAAAATCTAAAAATGATAAAAGCAATCATGCCAACAAAAAAACCCAATAAATCAGAAGAAATAATAGGAAAAATTTTCAAAGATAGCGAGCTCGCGTACGGCCTACGTGAATTTGAAGGCGTTGATATTTTTTCAGTGCTTGAAATCACCGAGGAAGAGCGTGGCAGGTATTATCTCAGAGATTTGAAAACCGGTAAGAACCGTTTTGTTTATGATGAGAAAAAAGAGTCTGGCAAGCCGGAAGAAATCGTCCGTCAGCTCTGGCTCCATAAATTGAACAAGCACTATAAGTATCCGCTTGACCGAATGGACACAGAAAAAGATATTCATTTTGGCCGAGAGATTCATAATAAAGCCGTTGACATCGTTGTTTATAAACAGAACAAAGTCACCCCGTACATTCTTATTGAGGTGAAAGCGCCGACAGAAAGTAAAGGCATTGAACAAATGAAGGGATACTTGAATGCCGAAGGCGCGGAAATCGGCGTATGGGGAAACGGCACCAAGCGTGTCATTCTTTATCGTTTTTACCCGCGCGAATTCAACGACACTCTTCCGGATCTCCCAAACGCCGATCAAACCATCGATGACCTTTTGGAGGCAAAGAAAACTTACTACGATTACACGACGACAAAAATCAATCTCAAGGAAGCCATTGACTCCATGCAGGAGCTTGTTCTTGCAAACGCCGGTGTTGATGTCTTTAATGAGGTCTTCAAACTTATTTATGCGAAGCTCTACGATGAGTCCGAAGCACAGCTTCGCCCGGACAAAGAAGTTTTTTTTCGCAAATATCGTGACCTTTCAAAAACATATAACACGATTAACGACCTTTTCAAGAAAGCCATCAAAAAATGGCCCGGCACGTTTTACGAGCAGGAAAATATTAGTTTATCTCCCGATCATCTCTCAATCGTCGTCGGCGAGCTTGAGCGCACGCGCCTGTTCGGTTCCGATCTCTCGATTATCGACGAAGCGTTTGAATATCTCATCCCTGAAGTCGCCAAAGGCAAAAAAGGCCAATATTTCACCCCGCGCCATGTCATCACTATGGCGGTCAAAATGCTTGATCCAAAACCCGGAGAATATGTCATAGACCCTGCGGCAGGTTCGGGCGGGTTTCTCATCAACGCCATGTATTCGGTCAAAGACAAGCATCTGAACGGCTTCGAAGAAGCGATGCGTGAATATGCAAAAGAGTATATCTGGGGCATTGATTTTGCGGATGAAATTTCCAAAACATCCCGCGCGCTTATGCTCGTTGCCGGCGATGGAAGATCGCATCTTTTTAAATTGAATTCTCTTGATCCTCGCGAATGGCAGGGCGAAGAAGCACAGCTTCTTGACGCGCGGTCAAAATTGCAGACGCGATTGCTTCCGCTTGGCAACAGCGCCGACAATGCCGAGAACAAAAAGACATTCCATTACATGAATTTTGATGTCCTACTCACCAATCCGCCGTTTGCCGGAGAAATCAAAGATCACGGACTTTTACGACAGTATTTCTTCGGCAAGAAAAGAGGCAAGCTGGTCAATAAAATCGAACGGCACATTCTTTTCATTGAACGAACGCTTGATATGCTTCGGCCCAGCGGGCGCATGGCAATCGTTTTGCCGCAAGGCGTTTTGAATAATACCAATATGGAGTATGTTCGCGAGTATCTTTTTGACAAAGCGCGCATACTTGCCGTCGTCGGGCTTCACGGTAATACATTCAAGCCGCATACAGGCACGAAAACAAGTGTGTTGTTTTTGCAAAAGTGGGGAGAAGAGGCGGGTGAGTCGCAAGCTGACTATCCGATTTTCATGGCAGTATCAAAAAAGGGCGGCAAAGATAATTCTGGCGACTATGCCTATAAAAAAGACGCGACTGGAAATTATGTGCATGATACTAAAGGCCGAAAAGTGCTGGACCATGATTTGGATGAAATCGCCGATGGATTTTTGAAGTTCGCGAAAGAGCAGAAATTCAGTTTTTAAACGAATGACATGGATTTACATGAGTTAAGAAGAAATCACTATCTCTTTGACCATAAACAATATGAGTGATGAACTTGAAAAAGTCGCTGATACATTTGTGCCTGCCGAAAAACTGAAAGATTTGCTCATATACCACAATAAAAACTACACTCCGCCCTTTCGGACGGAGGTATAAATACGATCCTATTATCCCATAGGCGGGGGGTAGCTTTCGCTACAGTTTCAACTATACACCAATGGCAGGTTACAATCGAGCGTCGTTGTGGATAATCGAGAAAACATTATGAAAATAGAACCCACCAAAGAACAATACAAGGAATTATTGCTACTCGTTCTTCTCGGCTCGTGGGTGCGGGGCGGTGTTGCCGATATGAGGGGAGAATACAGTAAAGAAATGGACGAACTGGAGGAGTATTTGCTTGGCGAAGCGAAGAATTTTGATCTCGACGATCTGGTAGAACATTTTGAAGGCCATATCGTGCCAAGCGACAAATTGTCAAAAGAATACGAAGAAATCATGGAGGAATACAACGACGATGAGTTTTGGATCCAGCTTTCAAGGCGCTTGGGCCAGAGAGATTTTGAAAGGACAATAAGCGAAGAAGAGGAACGGCATATGAAAGACAATAATGGTTGGTTCCCTGAAAGAGTTCATGAACTATACAAGGAATACGACAAAGAATTCGAGAAACACGGCATTGATAGGTTGGAAATCAAAGAGAATTAAAGAATAAAAAAAGAGCAGAAATCATTTTTTAAATATGACTATTTTTGAAAAGATCTTCGGAAAAATCTCTTTTCTTTGGAGAGGAAATAAGAAAAAGATTTCAAAGCAACATAGTGGACAATTACAAGTACAACAAGAAAAAGATGGAGTTGTTAACATTTTCAACATACAAAATGTGTCCATCGATCAGATTCGTGAATTAACTAGTTTTAAACCAGAAAAAAATAGTAACCTTCTGGGAAATGCTCAAAAACGTTTTGTAACGGAACAAGTAATGAGGCAACAAAATCTAGCGTCTATAGTTAAAAAATCTTCGTTAGAAGATGTAGCTAATCCTAATAATCTTGAAAAAGATTGGTTTTTGAAATGGATGGATATATCACAAGAGGTTAGTCGAGACGAAATGCAGGATATTTTAGCAAAAATTCTTCGTGGAGAAGTGCAAAGACCAGGAGCTTTTTCAGCTCGTACGCTAGAGGTTGTGCGTAGTCTAGGTCTGAGAGAATTAGAAATATTCAGAAAATTTATCGCCTTAGCTAATTATAATGCTTGTGTATTAACATTAGGGAAATCAATTCTGACAGAATTTGTTTTTGATAAATATGATATTTCTTATAATGATTTTTTAACTGTGAGTGAAGCTGGGTTAGTTTCAGCTTCTAACTCTGCAATAATTTTAAGTTTTAAAAAGGATCAACGATTGCAATTTAATATTGGTAGTAAATATGTTACAAAAACAGCCACAAAAGAAAGCGACAAACTACCAGTAAGCGCATTATTATTTACTCTTGTTGGGAAAGAAATTGCCTCACTTATTGAGGGTGAAAATATAAAAAAAGATGAATACATTAAAGACTTAGAAATATATCTTGATTCAATCCTATGCCCACCTACTCCATAATCAAAAAATCTCAACTTGAAGGAACGAAACGGTTGGATGCGGAATACTACCAACCAGAGTATTTAGCATTGCAGGAAAATCTTGAGAAGACAAAATCAATCATGCCATGGGGTGAGATTGAGGGTAAATTTATAACTGGTCCTTTTGGTTCCGAATTTGATACTGAAAATTATGTGCAAGATGGTGAATATCGGTATGTTCGAGGTAAAGACGTAAAAGATTTTTTTCCGACAGATGGAGATAATGTCTATATACCAAAAAAAGACTATGAGCGGCTCAAAAAATACTCTCTCCTTGAAGGTGATATTCTTGTTTCTGTAGTAGGTACTCCGGGTATTGGTGCTATCGTGGACTCAACATTGCTTCCCGCAATTTTCAGCTGCAAGAGCACTGTTTACAGGACAACATCGATCAATCCATTTTATTTCATTGCCTATTTGAACTCATCCTACGGTAGAAAGTTACTTGAGCGGGGCGTGCGGGGTGCGGTGCAAACAGGACTAAATATTAATGATCTTAGAGATTTGCCCGTATTCCTTCCGAATGTTGGTATTCAGGAAGAAATAGGTGATGTGGTGAAGAATGCGAAAAAGACTTTTGACTCATCAAAATCCCTCTACTTCCAAGCGGAAAATTTGCTTTTGGAGGAATTAGGGTTGAAAGATTTTGAATCGGAGAGCGGATTATGGAGCGCGGTAAATTTATCCGAAGTCCAAAAAGCGAATCGTATTGATGCTGAATATTTTGACCCGAAATATCAAAAAATCTTATCTCTTATTCGCGGCAATGACGGAATGGCGCTTGGCGAGCTTGCGGCGGTCAAAAAAGGATTCGAGGCGGGGAGTGAAGCGTACCAAGAAGAGGGGAAGCTCTTTATTCGCGTCAGCTCCATTTCAAAAGATGGCATTACTGATAAAGATCAAAAATATTTGAAGGATGAATTATATGATCAGCTCAAAAAAGAGTATCAGCCAAAAGTCGGCGAGATACTGCTCACCAAAGATGCAAGTCCTGGCATCGCCCACGTTGTGAAAGAGCCGATTGAAGGGATTATCTCCGGTGGTGTATTGCGAGTCAGATTGAAAGAAGATGTTGAGCCGGAATATTGTGCGCTTGTCATCAACTCTATTATCGGGAAGTTGCAAGTAGAGCGGGATGCGGGCGGTTCGATTATCGCCCACTGGAAACCGGATCAAGTTAAAGAATTGCAAGTCCCGATTTTACCAAAACCAACCCAGCAGAAGATTGACGAGTTTGTGCGAAAATCTCACGAAGCAAGAAGAAGCGCAAAATTGCTTTTAGAACAAGCGAAAAAGAAAGTAGAGGATTTAATAGAAAACAAGACAGAGTAACCAAAAAGGTATAATATGGTAAAGTATTTATATGAAACTCGGCATTATTTTACAATCCAATAAACCTGAACATGTGTGGAATACGTTCCGTCTCGGGATCGCTTCGCTGAAAGCCGGCCATGCTGTTGAGGTTTTTTTGTTGAGCGAGGGTTCGGAATTGGATGCCATTGCCGACACAAAGGATTTTGATATTTCCGCAAAGATCGCCGGATTCAAGGAGCTGAAAGGCGAGATCTATGCGTGCGGCACATGCCTTAAAGTACGGGGCAAAGAGGAAAGCAAAGTGTGCCCGGTTTCTACGATGTCCGATCTGCTTACAATGATCGAAAGCTCTGATAAGGTTTTGGTTTTCGGCTAAAATATGATCATTGTTGATGTTGAAACAACAGGGCTTGATCCGTATAAGCACTCCATTGCGAGCATTGGCGCGGTTGATTTTGGCAATCCGCAAAATCAGTTCCATGAAGAATGCAGGATATGGGAGGGTGCGGAGATCGAGCAGGAGGCGCTGCGTGTCAACGGATTCACAGAGGAGCAACTACGGGACCCGCGCAAGCCAACACTTACCGAAACCATGCGGCATTTTACCGTATGGGCGAAAGGGGTCTCCGGTGATATAACGCTGGCAGGGGAGAACGTTTTCTTTGACCGTGATTTTTTGCGCGCCTCGGCTGAGCGGTGCGGGCTCGAATGGATCTTCTCAAATAGGATCGTTGACCTTCATTCGGTGAGCTTTGCGCATCATGTGAAGCGTGGTATCGCGCCGCCGCTTCGCGACAAAAAGACGATGTTGAGTTTGGACAAAACACTTGCGTATGTCGGCATGCCGGAAGAGCCGAAGCCGCATATTGCCATCAACGGCGCGAAATTAGAGGCAGAAGCATTTTCGCGATTGCTGTATGGAAAGCCCCTTTTCACAGAATACGAGCAGTACTCTGTGCCAGAATACCTTTTGTGACAATTTGACATAATTTCTAGCGAGAATTATTATTGATAATAGTTATCATTAATAATAAATCATGTCAAAAATAGGCCAAAAAGTTTCCGATATCGCCAATTTTGAACTGGAGGCGTTTCATCAGGAAAAGATAGAGAAAATTAATCTGGCGGATAACAAGGGCTGGTTGGTGCTTTTGTTTTACCCGGCCGACTTTACGTTCATCTGTCCTACGGAGCTTGAGGAAGTGGCTGATAATTATAACGCATTTAAAAAACTTGGCGCAGAGATCATGAGCGTGAGTACCGATACGGTATTTGCGCATAAGGCGTGGCATGACAATTCTCCTGCTATTAAAAAAATACAGTTTCCGATGCTCGCAGACCCTACGGGAAAACTGTGCCGTGCGTTTGATACGTATATGGAAATCGAAGGGTTGTCATTGCGGGGAACGTTCATCATAGACCCGAAAGGGGAGATAAAAGCATGCGAGGTGCACGACAACAGCATCGGCAGGAATATCAAAGAGATATTACGAAAACTCCAGGCGGCAAAATTCGTTTCCGAGAACAAAGGACTCGTGTGCCCCGCGAGCTGGACCCCCGGGGAAAAGACGCTCAAACCCAGATTGGATCTGGTGGGGAAGATCTAATCAGCGCTCATAAACGACGGCAAGCACCCACCCGCATAAAAAAGCACACGGCTAGCCATGTGCTTTTTTGGCTTTAGCATTTGTGAAAAGCGCTGAAATCGTCTATACTTTAATTGTCATATATCTAAAAACTCCCATGTCCGCGCTCATCGCCAAATATATTTTTCTGCTTCTCATAACGCTCGCGGTCGCGCTCGAGGTTTTTTCTGATGTGTTGTTTAAAAAATGGGCGATAGAAAATAGAAGTTATCTGCTTGTGCTAGGGCTAGTTATATACATGATCGGTACGACGTTTTGGGCATATTCATTACGCTACGGGCATCTCTCAAAAGCCATTTCCATTTTCGCGGTCTTAAATCTTATCATCCTTGTGCTGGTCGGCGTGCTTTTTTTCAAAGAGGATCTGTCCGTGATCAATAAGGTCGGAATTGCGCTTGGGGTGATAAGCGTTATTCTGATCGAAATATAAAAGTGATCATCTGATCGTAAACGCATGGATGAGTTCTCGTTTCTCCCTTATTTAGACAGTCTCGGCGCCCTTGGATACTGGGTTGTTTTTTTCATTGCGTTTCTTGAGGCGGTTGCGTTCATCGGGGCGTTCGTGCCGGGAGCATCGATCGTAGTGCTCGCCGGATTTCTTTCTACGCAGGGATATTTTGATATCGGGGATTTGATATGGTTTGCGGCGCTTGGCGCGATCCTCGGGGACGCGGTGAGTTATTATCTCGGTACAAAGGGTACTCATTTCTTTCGTGAGGAAAATAAACTATTGAAGGCGAGCCATCTTGAACGCGCGCAGCGGTTTTTTGTGCGGTATGGCAGTAAGAGCATTTTTTTAGGAAGGTTCATCGGGCCTATTCGCCCTATTGTGCCGTTTGTCGCGGGATTAAGCCGGATGAATATGCGGACGTTCCTTTTTTGGAACGTGGTGAGCGGGTTTGCATGGGCTATTTTTCATTTATTTTTGGGCTACTTTTTTGGCGGCGCGGTCAAAGCGATGGAGGCGTGGTCGACGCGCGCAGGGTTTTTTGTGCTCGGACTTATTCTCATCACGGGGCTCGTGTGGCTGGTGTTTAAAAAGAGCGCACCGATCTTCTCGTTCATTAGGTCGATTATCCGTTCGATGCGCGATGCGCTTGCTGCAAACCCTGACATACAGCGTTTAATGCGGGAGCACCCGCTTGCCACCGCATTTCTTGTCCGGCGTATTGATGCCGCGAGGTTTTCCGGTTTGCCGCTCACCATTTTTGCTTTGGCAATGGCATATATCGCGCTTCTTTTTATCGGCGTTACGGAAGACGTACTTACCTCAGATGTGATCGTGCAGGCCGATATCCGCGTAGCAAACGCGCTTGCGGTGTTTCGCGATGCAGATCTTATTCGTTTTTTCACATGGGTGACGCTGTTGGGAAAGTGGAAAGTGGTTGCGGGTTTTTTGCTTATTGTCTCCGCACTTCTTTTCATATGGAACAGGCGTAAATTCATCGCCCCTTTGTGGGTTGCGGTGATCGGCGCGGAGCTTTTTGTTTTTGTGAGTAAGATCATAGTGCACCGTCCTCGTCCGCTGAGTGCATTTTATATCGAGGATTCTTTTTCATTTCCGAGCGGACATGCAGCGATCGCGGTCGCATTTTATGGGTTTTGCGCGTATATTCTTTCTCGTCTGTTTCAGCAATGGAAATGGAAGATCAATGCGGTGATCGGCGGGGTCATTATGATCGCTTTTATCGGGTTCAGCCGGCTGTATCTTGGCGTGCATTACTTGAGCGATGTGTGGGGAGGATATCTTATCGGCACATTGTGGCTGTTGCTCGGTATTGCGATATCCGAATTAGTATCGCCGCGCATATTTGATCGTTTGCATTATGCCGTACTGAGGCGCTCGGTAAAAACATGGGTGACTGTCGGCATAAGCGTTGTCGGGATCGTGCTGTATGTCGGCTTTGCAACACGATATCATCCGCCGGTGAATGCGCATATCGTTGAGCCGCTTGTCATGCAGATAAACGATGCGAATGCGGCGCGGGATCTATTTTCGCAAGGACAGTTGCCGTCATATACGGAAACGCTTACGGGGAATTTTCAGGAGCCGCTCCAGTTTATCGTGGCGGCGCAAAACGATGCGCGCCTGACCGAATTGTTTACCCGCGCAGGATGGGACCGAGCCGATTCTGCGACAGTTGCTTCTATCTCGAAGCTCGCAGCGGCCGCGGTGTTGAATAAGGGATATGCGAATGCTCCCATCACATCGTCATTTTGGAATACGATGCCGCATGATCTTGGGTTTGAAAGGATGACAGAGAAGAATACGGTGCGCGAACGTCACCATGTGCGGATATGGAAGACATCTATCGTCACGCGCGATGGAAAGCATGTGTACGTCGGTACGTCGAGTTTCGACGCGCGCATCAAGTGGGGAATCACGCACGCGATACGCCCCGATATCGACACCGAACGAGAATATGTCTTTTCCAGTTTTATCGATACCGGCATGGTGCGCCAGTCGGAAAAAATTCAATTTGTCAGCCCCGTTTTGGGCAGTAATTTTTCCGGCGACCCATTTTTTACGGACGGGAATGCGTATATAATTACATTAGATTGATATGCACGAACTGTACGACCTTATCCATATACTTGGCGTCACCTTGTTTTTTGGCGGTATGATCATCTCTGTGAAGTGGTTGTTCCTTGCCGAGATGCGCACGCGCGCGGGCACTCTGCAAACCGCGGTACAATGGACGCATCGGATCACTATATTCGTTACGGCGCCGGGGATCGCGCTGATCATCGTGTCTGGTATTCTTCAGACGGCGTATATGGGAAATATCCTTACACAAAGCTGGCTTGTGGCGGGCTTAATACTATTTACGCTCTCTGTTTTAGTGTGGCTTATTTTCTTTATTCCATACCACAACAAGCTTTTTCGCATCATTGCACATTCCGACGATGTGCTCCCACCCGATTTTTTTATCGTGCTCCATCGATTGTATTTTTTCGGGGTAATTATTATCATGCTCCCATTGGGGACAATGGCGCTTTCAATTATAAAACCCGATCTGTGGTAATGTTTTTATATGGAACAATTCGAACAACCCCTGCGGCGTCCGGAGAAACTGCTCGACAAGGTTACCCTTCCCGATGAGACGGTCACGGAAGTATATGGCGACCCGGCAACAAAAAAGATCGAGTATTTCTTTCGTACTGATGTTGACGGAAGCATTATTGAATATACCGATCTTCGCGGCAGCGAGGAAATGCGTGATGCAGTGAAAGAATATTTTGAGGAACGGGGTATGGCTCTTACGGATGAAGAACTGAGCAACCTCACCACGGAGCTCTTTCAAAACAAGTTGAATCGGCGGATCAATGCGATAGACAAGAATACCGCAACGGAGCAATAAATACATGCTCATACGTCCTTCGGGCTGACCGAAGGACTTCTTTATATTGTAGCAGTAAGGCATGCATGGTATTATCTTGGCAAGCGAAGTACGTTAAAAATTATATAAAAACTAACACACCATCAACCGCTGTAAAAGGAGGGAAAGGTGAAGCAAATACGAAAGATCATATTCGTCGAACCAGGGCCGCCGGACCTGAATGTATTTACCCGCATGCTGTTGCCGCGGCTGGGAATCATACTATTGGCAACCATCCTCAGAATGCTTGGCTATGAAGTAAAGGTATTCATAGAATCGATCAAAGCGATCGATTTCAAGGAACTGCTGAGCGCCGATGTCATCGGGATTTCTGCCATCACATCGACGGCACCCCGATCGTATGCACTTGCCGATCAGCTACGAAAGAAGAAAAAAATCGTATTTATGGGCGGGCCGCACGTGACGTACATGCCACAGGAGGCGCTTCTGCATTGCGATTTCGTACTTCGTGGAGAGGCGGATGATCACATCGCGGATTTTATCCGCGCGCTTGAGACCGGAACAGGATTTGAAAAAATCCCAGGCCTTTCGTATGGAAAAGGAGATAGAGCGATCCATAATCATATCTCTGCTGCATGCAAAGATCTCGACACGCTTCCGTGCCCCGATTTTTCGCTTGTTGCGGGACTTGAGACGGAGTATGTGAAAAAACTCGACATTACGCCAGTGATGACATCGCGAGGGTGTCCGTATGACTGCAGTTTTTGCTCGGTCACCGGCATGTTCGGGCAGAAGTATCGCTTCCGTTCAGCGGAGCGCGTTATAGAAGAGCTGCGCCGCAACAAAGACCACGGCGGGAAATGGGTCTTTTTTTATGACGACAACTTTTGCGCGAACAAAGAGAGAACAAAGGAGCTTCTGCGCGCGATGATCAAAGAAGGGATCACTCCTCATTGGACCGCGCAGGTCCGTGTTGAGGTCGCAAAGGACCCGGAACTTCTCGACCTCATGGTAAGGTCGGGCTGTCATACCGTGTATATCGGCTTTGAGTCGGTCAATCCGGAGACGCTGAAGGCGTACAACAAGAAACAATCCATCGGCGACATCCGCGCATGCATTAAAACACTGCATGCGCACGGTATTCGTATCCACGGAATGTTCGTTTTCGGGTCAGACAACGACACAAAAGACACCCTTGAGGAAACAGTGCAGTTTGCAAAACACAACACGCTTGAGTCGGTGCAATTTTTGATCCTCACGCCATTGCCGGGAACACGGTGCTACCGCGACCTTGATCGCGAAAATCGCATCACCATCAAGGATTGGAGCTTATACGACGCTCATCATGTCGTATTCAAACCAAATCTGATGACGCCGGAAGAAATTCAGCACGGCATGGTGCGGGCAACCGAACGGTTTTACTCGCTATGGCAGATCGTACAGCGGCTTGCGTCGCTTGATTTCCACAATGCTTCGATCAAGACCTACGGACATTTCCTCGTACAGAGATGGAAGAAGAGAAATCAATATTTCCTCGACTACACGTCGCGTTTGACACACAGCGGAAAAGAGGTTGCGCTTGTCGCGCGCGAGGTTACGGCAGATATCGAAGAGCGATCGAACGCTCATCTCAACACCCCGGGAAAATAACCCGGGGTTTCTTTTTATTTCAAGAATCAACTTCGTTTTTATCAATTACGTGTTTAATAAGCGATAGCATAATAAACACGTAATTTAAAATGCATTGAAAAGGAAGACATCTTGCTGTATAATTTCTGCCGTATACCCTTACGGTAATTTATGAAAAATATCATCATCGTTGTCATTGTTGTTGTGGGCGCCGCACTGGTGTGGGGCGCGAGCGTGTGGTTCGTTCCGCAAAAAACGTTGTTGTCTCAACCGGAAGCAGATATTTCTCAAACGGGGGAAATTGTCACTGGCACAAGTACGCAGGAAGTCATACCAAGCGCTACTTCATCTGAATCGGTGGCTGGCAAAAAACAGGAAACCAATATACCGGGACAAAAAGAACCCGCGCGGATCACGCTCACCAAAACGCAGTTTCCGTATGATATCGTTATCGGTAAAACGCCGTGCGGCGATACGATCGGCTCATTTGACGTGGTAAGCACCGATCCCAAAAAAATGCTGTATTGGGGAATGACGGGAGCGATGCCGCTATGGCTGACGTTCTCCGCAGTAGAGGGGAAAACACCCGCAACCGTGGACATGTCGTTTAATTGCATACTGTCGGGCGCGGAGGAGAAGATCGACTGGGGATTTGTCGTGGTGGAAAAAACGGCGGAAGGGAAGTATGTTGACGGCTACTATCGTTCGTTCAAGATCGAAGGAGATATCGTAAGAGAATAACACATACATGGAGCACGGCGAATCGTTTTTTTATTCAGTGGTGCTGGCGATAAGTTTTTTGCTGTTTGTCGCGTCTGTGGCCGCCGTATTCATCAAGCGGCTGCATATGCCGTATACGGTGGCGCTTGTAGTAATAGGCATCGGACTGAGCGCGCTTTCCGGCTATGACGCATTTTCATTTTTGAATGTTTTAGAGCTTTCACCCGACCTCGTGTTTTATCTCTTCCTCCCGATGCTTATTTTTGAGGGGGCGTATAATATTCGCTATCTCGACCTGCGCTCCTCATTCAAAACCATCTCGCTGCTTGCGGTCGTGAGCCTTGTTGTTTCGGCGTTTTTCATCGGCGTCGTTTCTTTCTACGTTCTTCCGTATGCCGGTATGGAAGTGCCGCTGCTTACGATGCTGTTGTTCGGAGCGCTTATTTCCGCGACCGACCCGATCGCGGCGCTTGCGATCTTTAAAGAGATCGGCGTGCCGAAGCGGCTGCGGATGCTGCTTGAAGGGGAAAGTTTGCTTAATGATGGAACGGCGCTTGCGCTGTTTCAGGTCATTTTGGGAGTGATGACGGCCGGGGTGCTTTCCGCGAACGTCGTTGCGGACGGGATCGCACAGTTCTGGATATTGATCATCGGGGGAGCGGTGTTTGGCGGTATTGCCGGGTGGTTTTTTGCAAAGATGATCGAGAAAGTGAGAAATCTTGCCGTCGTGGAGATTGTTTTAAGCACACACATATGGCACTTTAGATTCTAGCATTTCGTTCGGTGTTTTCCCATTGAGTCCGCAGTGTTCCAGATCATTGTAGTACGTATTCCATGCTGCGAGCTTCTTCCGCAAGTCTCGTATGTCTCTGAA
>JACRAK010000009.1 GCA_016234725.1 Candidatus Azambacteria bacterium
CTTTTGCCACATCCACCAATGATATCTCTTTGTTGATAATGGGCTCGATCCATCTCCACCGTTCTTCTTGTATTGTTTTGGCCATAGATACTGACATGCTTAGATAATACTAAAAAGTGCCAGAAGTGCTTGCACATTACCAGATCACCTTGACACTCATACTTGCGCACATCACGTTCATAGTTGCGGAAAAATTCCTTTCGGTATCGGGCATCATCGCAACGACCGCCGCGGCAATGGTGATCGGCAATTATGGGCGGTATAAAATATCCCCGAGTGTGCGCGAATTCATGGAGCATTTCTGGGAATACGCCGCATTTGTTTCCAATTCGCTCATTTTCTTGCTTATCGGTCTTTCGGTGAAGAGCGTGCCTTTTGGCGAGTATGTTCTGCCGGTGATCGCGGCGCTTGCGATCGTGCTGGCCGCGCGGTTTTTGTCGGTGTACGGCGTTGCACCCATCGCGAACCGTTTTTTTGCGAAAAAAGAAGGGAAGGTGCCGTTTTCATGGCAATTTGTTCTTTCATGGGGTGGGCTTCGCGGGGCATTGCCGCTTGCGATCGTGTTGCTGTTGCCGCATGATTTTGAACACCGCAATTTTATCTTGGTGCTTACGCTCGCCACCATTTTCTTTACGCTTGTGATCGAGGCGGCAACCATGAAGTCGTTCCTGCATTATCTTAAATTGCATGTGTTCTCTCCGACGGAAGCGCTGGAACGGGAAGAAGGGTTCATTCTCATGGATGCGAAGATACAGTCAAAATTAAAAGCAATGCGCGACGGCCGGCGTATTTCCGAAGAAGTATATGCCAAGCTGAGCGCGATGTATAAAGAGCTGTATCAGCAATCCAAGCAGCGCTTGGATTGCGTTATTTGAGGGGAAAAGGGAGGAATGGTCGTACGAGAAAATACTGCTTACGCTGCGCAAGCATGCACTTGGCATGGAAAAGTTCGTCTATCTGCATCTTTTTGAGCAGCACGCACTTAACGAGTCCGCGCTTGCGATGCTGCATGGAAAGATCGAGCGGCAGATCAATAGGATCGAGCGCGATTTACCGCAAATACGCGAAGAGAATGATGAGATGGTTCCACTTGTGCGACGCATACGGCAACTGTGTCTTGATGTCATGAGGCGCTCGCGCAATAACCGCATCCGGCAGTGGTACAGCGATATCAAGATGCGCGAGATCATACAGGATTACAGCACCCACCGGGCGCGCCGGGATGGCTCTGAAGGGGTGGTAGGCGAGCTTGAAGAGCTCTTGCGCGAAAGCGATAGCCCGCTTTTTACCGAAGCACTGGAAACGGTGATCGAGCAGTACCGGACATGGCATGATTATAACGCGCATCAAATGCGCGAAGTGAAGCGCGAGCATCCTCAGTTGGTGGAGCTGGTGGAATATACCATTGCGAACCTCGTTTCATTGAACATGGAGATGAATATCCTTACGGAGATGCGCGCGAAAGGGATCATCGCAGAGAATGTGTTTGCCGATGTGTATCAGTATTACGACCGCCTTCATCTTGAAAAAGAGGATCTACTTCTCCATTATCGGGGTAGGAGCGTTACACGGTAGAAAGTTTATTTCTATATCCCAGATAGAAATCGTGTCCCGCCATCGGTTTTTTCCCTTCCGGCTGAACGCTCTCAAGAATAAGGCATCCGTCCGCCGCGTGGAGCACGAGTTCCCTTTTTGATGTGACGGAAAAAGACAGCGGCTGTTTTTTTTCTTCGCACGAAATTGCCCGCGCGCTGATAATCTTCAGCGTCATTTCTTTTGATTCGCGTTTCACGTTTCGCGTTTCAAGTTTCAGGTATGCGCCCGGCCACGGCGTGAATGCGCGGATCATGCGCTCGATCTGTTCTGCGGTGTGCTCCGCCGCTATCTCACCGTCTTCTTTTTTGAATATTTTTGTAAGCGTTGCGCGGGTACTATCTTGCGGTTGCGGGGTGATCTTCTTGTCGAACCACTGCGGTAGCGTTTCTACGAGCAGGTCGGCGCCGAGAATGGCGAGCTTGCGCATAAGCGTTTCCGTGGTTTCATCGGGCGCAATGGCGCATGATCGTTGCGAGATGATATCGCCGGTATCAAGCCCTGCGTCGATGCGCATAATGGTTGCGCCGGTTTCCCGATCGCCCGCAAGTATGGCGTATTGCACGGGGGAGGCGCCGCGATGGCGCGGCAGGAGCGAGGTGTGCACATTGAGGATGCCGTAGGGAGGAATATCGATGATCTCTTTCGGGATGATCTTCCCGTACGCGGCAACGATGATGATGTCGGGAGCCCACGCCCGTATTCGTTCGATCGTTTCCTCTTCCCGCATTCTTTGCGGTTGCCACACTTCAATACCATGCGCTTCTCCATATGTTTTTACCGGCGGGGGAGTAAGGAGGTGCTCCCTGCCCACCGGTTTGTCTTGCTGGGTGATGACGAGCTTCGGCGCATATTCTTTCGAAGCAATGAGTTTTTCGAGCACGGTTTTCCCGAGCTCGGGAGTTCCCATGAAAATGATACGATGTTCTCGCATGCTATTTCTTTTTTACTTCCGTAAGGCGTTCTGCGATGTCTGTAAATAGCGCGCCGTCAAGATGGCCGATCTCATGCTGGACAAGCTGCGCGATCAGTCCGTCCGCCTTCATTTTGAATTTTCTGCCGCGCTCGTTATATGCCTCAAGCTTCAACGAATTCGCTCGCGGCGTTTGTCCGTACAGACCCGGTACGGAAAGGCACCCCTCTTCCATGGACTCTTTTCCTTCCGATACCTTCGTGATGACGGGATTGATGAATACGGTTTGATTGAGGCCGAGTGCGGGAGCAACGACGAATATGCGGAGATTTTTTCCCACCTGCGGCGCAGCAAGCCCGATGCCGTTGTCGGTGTTCGCAAGCGTGTCATGCATATCGCGGATGAATTGCCGGATCTCGGGCGCAAGAATATCCTTCACTTCTTCCGAGCGTGCGCGGAGGATCTCATTTGTTCCTTCACGTTCTGTTTCAATGGGAAGTATCGCCATAAAAATTATGTGAGGCCTTCGGGGTCGACGTCGATCATCGTTTTTTCTACGATAGGCCGTACTATAGCATTTCTCCTTGCAAGGTCAATCTGCGCCAGCTTCACGACAATGTCATAGTAATAGTGGTTGTTAAGCTTTGGGATATAGGCGGGAGCGGGGCCGAGCACTTCCGCTTCGATCTTCGCTTTCTCAAACGCATCGCGAAGCTTTTGCGCGCTTTGCTCCGCCGCATGGCGCGCCTGCGCCTGCGGTGCATCCTTCACCGTGATCTTTATGATATGAGAAAATGGCGGATAGCGGAGGTCCTTTCGTGCGTGTATCTCATATGCATACAATGCGGCATAGTCCTGTTGCGCCGCAAGGCGCACGATCTCGTGTTCGGGCGTGTGCGTTTGCATGATGAATGGCGCGCCCGGGCGGCAATACTGCGCAAGGCCGCGGACGATCTGATATATCCGCTCGCCGATCGTGTAATCGGGGAGATAGAGGAGATTATCGAACGATACCACGCATACGAGATCGACCGGAATGATGTCGGGCTTATAGAGCACGGTCTGCGTCGCGATAAGGACCTGCGCGTTCCCTGCGTTGAATGATTCGATCATCCTGCGCTGCTCTTTCGCCGTTTTTGCGGTGTCTGAGTCAAGGATAAGCGCGCGCATGTTTGGGAAAAGCTTGTGCAATTCTTGCGCAACCTTGTGCGTGCCCGCGCCGAATGTTTTTATGCGGGTGCTTTTGCATTTGCTGCATGTGAGTTCCGGTTCTTTGACGAACCCGCAGTGATGGCAAATGAGCACGTCCTTGGGAAGCGTGTGCCGGGTGAGATACGCATCGCATCGAGGGCATCGTTCGATATGGGAGCAATCCTGGCAGAACGAGAACGATTCGCTCCCGCGCCGCGAAACGAAAAGGATCGCTTTTTTGTCTTTTTCGCCGTCGATCGTTTCAAGTATTTGTTTTGTTTGATACGAAAAAGGGGTGTAATTTTTATCAACGAGCTCATTGCGCATGTCGACGATCGCGATGTGCGGTGCGTGCAGCTTCGGATGCGCGTCCTCAATAAGGTCGTATGCGCCTTCCTGCGCGCGATAATACGATGGTATCGAGGGCGCGCCGCTGCCAAGGATGACCCGCGCGCTCGAAAGTTCCGCGAGCTTGCGCGCAACGGTGACCGTGTGGTAGTAGGGCGCCATATCCCATGATTTATAATGGGGGTTCTGCTCTTCATCGACGATGATGCATCCGAGGTCCTTAAAATTCGCAAATATCGCAGCACGCGTGCCGAACACGCACTGCGCGGTGCCGTTTCGCACCCTGCGCCATGCGTCAAAAAACTTTTTTTCCGTCAGATCGCCAGCGAGCGTGAGCGGCTGATATCTTTGAAATTTCTGTTCCCATGAGCGAAGCAGCGCGATCTCGGGAACCACAAGCAGCACCTGTTTCCCTTGCGCGATGCACGCGTCTATTTCGCGCGCGTACAGCTCTTCCCGCGCTTCTTTTTTTATAAGGAGTGGGCGTGTGGCGTGTTGTTGTGACCTCTCGGGTATTGCCACCGCATCAAGGGGCAATGGTTTTTCTTTCTTTATGAGATACGACGGAAGAAACGTATTGGCAAAAAATGAAAACGGCGCAAGATAATAGTGCGCGCAATAATTCAAAAGCGCGACCTGATCGCGATTCAGCGCGGGCTCCGCGGTAATGATGCTCGTAATGCCTTTTATCTGGAATGCGGACTTTTTAATAACGATCTTTCGTTCGCGCATGGCGGCGCTCCCGACCACCAGCGCGTTTATCGTGCGCCGCCCGACCGGTACGCGCACCAGTGCGCCGATCTGCAGTGCTTCCTTTGAAAAATAAGTGAGCAGCTGCATGTCGGCTATCGGCAGTTTTACTGTTGGAATGACATCGAGAAGATACATAACTTTGCAGTACAAAACGCCATCTTCTTCGTTCCGCCTCCGCGTCTTGCCTCGCTGTACTCCATGTACAGCTTCAGCTTCACTGCTCGGCGCGCCTCGAATCTGACATTTTGTACTGCAAAGTGGTCAGAGTTAAGGCATGAACTCTATTATCATAGGGCAATTCCTGGTAAAATGGAACGGTATGGAGCGGTATATCATCTGCGGAGTGCGCATCGATAATGTTACGATGGATGAGGCGCTTTCGCGTGCGGAAAAAATGATCCTCACTGGAGGAGCGCACGCGGTCTTTTCTGCAAATCCGGAAATAGTCCTTACCGCATTGCGCGATACCCGGTTCAAGGAATTGCTGAATACCGGGGATCTGGTGCTTCCTGACGGCATTGGCGTCGTGCGGGTCGGGCGTATATTGGGGATGCCGTTCCGTGAACGGGTCGCAGGCGTTGATTTCATGGAAGCGTTGTGTGCGCGTGCGGCGGCGCATGGGTGGCCGGTGTTTTTTCTTGGCGGGAGAAACAGCGTGGCGGAGCGTACGTCTGCATATATGCAACGCGCTTTCCCTGCGCTTCGCATTGCGGGGTGGTCGGAAGACATGCGGGCAGAAGCGATAGGCGACAGCATTCATCGTGCGGAGATCATTTTTGTCGCGCTTGGCGCGCCAAAACAGGAGGCCTGGATACGAGACGCTATGCAGAAACTCCGGAGTGTGAAATGCATGGTTGCGGTCGGCGGTGCATTTGATATGATTGCAGGGGATATCCCGCGTGCGCCCGCGGTCGCTCGCGCATGGGGGCTTGAATGGCTGTGGAGGTTGTGCATGGAACCGGTGCGGCGATGGCGCAGGATCATGAGCGCCGTAATAGTTTTTCCGATATATGCGATCGCGTGCCACATGAAAAGAAAAGAAATAATACAATGAAACGATATATACAAATTCTTATCGCGGCATCTATTGCGGCTGCGCCATACGCGTCGTTTGCGCAAACATATCCCGATTCCGATCTGCCGCTTATTTTACCGCGGTCGATGTGGGAAAATTATCACGGATTCTCTGCCGCGATCGAGTGGGTGCCGGAAGATAAAAGCGCGGAAACATACAAGAACGACAACCCGAATGCGAACGATGCGATCCCCGATTATGCGCCGGTGGAGCGCATCGTGATCCACGACACCGGGTGTCCCGCATCAAGCCCGAAATGCAACGGCAACGGCGCGGATGCGCGCGATATCATTCAGAGCATTTACCGCAATCACGCGCAGGTGCGCGGATGGGGCGATATCGGGTATCACTACATCATCGATCGGCAAGGGAATATTTATGAGGCGAAATTCGGCGGCAACGGCACGAGAGGCGCGCATGTGTATGATTCAAAAACATGCAGAAATTTCAATGTAGGCACCGTCGGTATTTCGCTTTTAGGGAATTACGGCGCCGCCGAGGTGCCTGCTCCAGCATTTGATTCGCTTGCACGGCTTACGGGGTGGCTCGCCGCGGTCAACGGCATCGACGCATCGGCAATGGCAAAAACAACCCCGGTGTGGGCGAACCCGAAGATCAATGGGAAGTGCGATGTGAGCTATGGCGGATACTCGGAAACGCACACCGGTCCGGTGGTGATAGGGCATGACGGACTTGAGGCGGGAAATCCCGACCCCGGCACATTGGACAGGGTGCGTTTGCGCGCGGAAGCAAAAAAATGGCAAGACATCTATGCGGCGTATCTGTATACGGCGCGCGGCGAGAAAAGGGCGGTGAAAATTGACGGAGGGGTCATTCAAAGCATTGCCGACGATGTCAGCGCTCTTTCTGCGGCAGACGGTGCGCGGGTGCGCGTATTAAATGACAATCAATTTTTGCTGTTTCCCGAACAAAATAAGACCATGCTTAAGGACGGGACGCTGGTAAAGTCGCGCTCGCGCAATGATATTTATCTCATTGAAGGAGGAAAGCGCCGCCATATCACGTCCGCGAAACTTTTTCAAAAACTCGGCTATTCGCTTGCGAAGGTGGGCGTCGTTTCCGACCGCGAGCTTCTCGGGTACGCCAAAGGAGAGGCGATAGCGTTCCCGGACGGCACCCTGCTCATGTCTGAAAAAGATAAAAAGATATACGTCATCAAAGAGGGAGGCAAGCGATACATCATTTCTCCCAAAGCGTTCAGCCAGAATAAATTCAAACAGAAAGATGTGGTCAGTGTCCCCGAATACGAGCTTGAAGCATATCCGGGGAACGGTATTGTCGGTTTGCCGGAAGGAACGCTCGTTTCCGTTTCTTCAAAGGCAAGCGCCCCGAATTACATGATCGCCGACGGGGGGAAGAAAAAGATCCCGTCATGGGATATGTTCAAACGATGGGGCTTTACTGTGAAAAAGATCGCGGTGATCCCTAAAAAAGATCTCGATCTGTACCCCGATAAGGGAGATCTGCCGTATCCGAACGGCACGCTCATCCGGCAGGAAGGGCGCCCGGAGATATATGCGGTATATAAGGGGAAGAAGTACTGGGTCACCGCGTACGAAACGCTCCAAAAGCTGAAATTCAACATTGCGCGCACGGTCGTACTTAGCGCTTCAGAGTTTGGCGCATACATTCAGGGAGGAAGTATCGCTGTTCCCGGAGACTGGACAGCGGTAAAAGCGGGAAAACCGCTCACCAGCGCGCCGATACGAACGGTAGCAGTGCAGCCTGCGGCGAGCGCCTCTATCACGCCGCAGACGCCACTACCGCAATCACCGGCACCGCAGGCGCAAAGCGCCGGATACGTCATGCGTATCGCGTTGTTCAACACGGGCGAGAACGACGCTGTTTTGGTGGCAGCCGATGGCTCGTTTACCGTAAAAGCGGGCGATGGCAGTGAAAAAGAATATGCGGCGGGCGAGGCAGCGACGATCATATGGAACACATCGCGCGATACGAAATTCATCCCCAAAAATGCGGGAACGATATTTACGGTAAAAAGCTATGAATTGTTCAATTGGAACAAAACGGTGAATTTCAACGCGTTTCGCGGCGCGCTTGAATTGCGCTATTCTCCCAAATCAAAAAAAGTATGGATGGTGAACGAGCTACCGCTCGACGATTACATCGCGGGGCTCGGCGAGGCGCTTGAAGCGGATGACCCCGAATATCAAAAAGCATTTTCGGTCGCGTCGCGAAGCTATGCGCTGTTTCATCTGTTGCGCGGCGGCAAGTATGGCGGCGATGAAATTTTCCATCTCAATAACACATCCTCCGATCAAGTATATAAGGGATATTCGTGGGAAAAATATGCGCCGAAGCTCGCCAGCGCCGCGCGAACGACCGCGGGCGAGGTCATGAAATATAACGGCGCCGTCGCGCGCGCGGTGTACTCGTCCGATTCGGGCGGGGTCACAAGAAATGCATGTACCTATTTCGGGAAAGAGTTTTGCACGCCTGACTACAGGTATCTTGCCGGCAATGTGAAAGATCCGGAAGGAACGATCCGCCGGGATGCAAGCGTGCAAAGCGCGAGCCATGGCGTGGGCATGAGCGCAACGGGCGCCCGGCGGCTCGCGGAGCTCGGGAAGACATACAAGGAGATATTGGGGTATTACTATCTGGGCATAAGCATCGAAAAACTTTACTAATTTTGCGGTGATGCCGAAAGTAACCATTATCCTTGTGAACTATAACGGCATCAGCGATACGCGCGAGTGCTTGCGGTCCCTCGCGGAAATTACCTACCAGCCGTATGACGTGATCGTGGTTGATAACGGTTCGCGCGACATACAGGAAGCGCATGAACTGCAAAAAAGTTTTCTGGGTGTTACGGTCATTCGTTCAGAAGAAAATAAAGGGTTTGCGGGAGGAAACAATATCGGCATCAGGGTTGCACAAGAGCGGGGGAGCGACTACGTGCTTCTTTTAAACAACGACACCGTGGCGGAGCCGAAATTCCTTGACGCGATGGTTGCGGCCGCGGAGGCGGATGCACGCATCGGCATGGTGGGCGCAAAGATCTATTTTCATTCCGACCCCGAAACACTCTGGTACGACGGCGGTTCGTTCTCATGGAGAAAAGGAGTGGTGCATGAAAATATCGGCACGCGGGATAAAAGTCCGAACGATGCGGCGCCACGGCTCACCGATTTTATCACCGGATGCGCGATGCTGGTGCGCATGAGCGCGGTAGAAAAAATAGGATTGCTCGAAGAAAGTTTTTTTATGTACCATGAAGACGTTGATTGGTGCTTGCGGGCGCGCACAGAGGGTTTTTTGCTTGTCATAGCGCCTGCCGCACATGTGTGGCATAAAGTGGCCCGTTCCGCCTCCCAGATGGGCGAACCAAAGATCCATTATTACGATGCACGAAATTCTCTTTTACTCGTACAGCGAAACGCTCCGCCGCTTGTACGGGTATGGTTTTACGGGAGGAGCGTATTGCACTTCGCAAAACAGATCGTGAAGATCCTCATCCTGCCCTCAAAACGGGCCATCTCAAAGATGATCATGCGCGGCATCGTTGATTTTTATCGCGGAACATACGGAAAACTACAGGAATAATTTTTATGATACGCATCGGCATTGAGTGCGAACAATTGGAAGGGGAGCGGTTCGGGGTCGGGCATACGCTCGCGCAGCTTTTGGATGCGGCAACGCAGGTCCCTGACGTAGAAAAAAAATATCGCTTTGTACTGTATTTCAAAGCAGAAATACCCAAAGACGCATTTTTAGCGCACCCGTTGTTTGAATGCCGCATCCTTACCGGCGGCATCATTCCAAGGAGCTTCAACGTGTTCTATCACATTCTGTTGCCGATACGGTATTTCATCGATCGGCTTGATTGTTTTTTCTTCCCTTCATACATGCTTCCCGCGTTCTTTGTGGGGAAGGCGGTGGTAGTACTCACCAATGATGTGTATTGGGAGGCGCATCACGGCACGTTGCCGCTCAAGTATCGGCTTGCGTATCGGCTATTCTGTTGGTGGGCGGCAAAGCGCGCTCGTATGATCATGACGATCTCGCAGTTTGCCGCAGATGAATTGAAAGTTTTTTATGCTATTCCCGATACACGGCTCGTCGTCAATCCGTGGGGGCTTGAGCCGATCTTTAAAAAGATGCAAAAAACGGACGAGCATGCGCATGCGGTCGCGGCACTGAAAAAACAACTGGGGATCGAAAATGATTTTTTCATTTCTGTCGGGCAGGCGTTTCCGCGCCGTCATGTGAAAGAAGCGATCGAAGCATTCGGGAAGGTCGCTTCGCATTATCCGCGCATTCAATATCTGGTCGCATGCACTGACAAATATTCAACACCGACACTCGCGCCGCTTATCGAGCGCATTAACCGCGATGCGGGAAGAAGGGCGATCGTGCAGACGCGGTATATCGCGCGAAAGGACCTGCCTGTATTGCTGAATGAGACGCTCGCGATGGTGTATGTGTCCGATATAGAGGCGCTTGGATTGCCGCCGCTTGAAACGCTTGCGTGCGGGCGGCCGTCCGTGATCGCCGATACGCCGCTTGCGCATGAGCTGTTCGGCGATGAGGGATTTTTTGTGAAGAATACGAACGACCCTGACGATATAGCGAAGCAGCTTTCGGCTATTGCGGAGCACGAGGATGCGGTTTCACGCGTTATGCGAGCGCAAGAGACCCGATTAGCGCGTTTTTCATGGCAAACACACATTAGTACACTTCTTTCGTTATTCAATGACATTGCCCGCTCCCGATAGATATTCATGGTGGTTCAAAGGTGCGCGCGACGCGGTGATCGCGATGTTTTTTGTCGCGCTTGCGATCGTGCCGTTTGCTGTTCCGCTTTTTGAGGGGTTTGGCGCATTGCAATGGGATGCGCGAGAGGTGCATCTGACAAACCTCATATTCTCGTCGCAGGCGTGGCACAACGGCTTTGCGCCATTGTGGTCGCCGCACATATTCAACGGGTTTCCGCAGATAGCCGATATGCAGGTTGCGGTTTTTTATCCGGTGAATTTTTTATTGGGATATTTTTTTGTATTCAGCCAACAGCTTCTCTTTTGGCAGATCGTGTTTCATGCCGCATTGGCGGGGTTCGGGATGTTCCTGTTGGTGCGATACATCGCTGCTTCGCATCTTGGTGGCTTATTTGCGGGAAGCGCATATATGTTCTCTGGGTTCATGATCGGGCACGCGTCGCATGTCGGGATGCAGAATACCGCGGCGTGGCTGCCGATCGTGATGCTTTTGGCTCTGCACACATTTAAAACACAGCGCTGGCCGTACGCGGTGTTTACGGGAACCGCCGCGGGCGTTGCCGTCCTTGCCGGTCATTTTCAAACCGCGGTATTTTTACTCTTCGTACTGTTTGGATATTTTATCTTTGCTATGGTCATGAGCTGGCTCCGTGAACGAAAGATCGCATGGAACACGCTGTTTCTTTTTATGTGTATCGGCGCGACGGCGTTTCTCATATCCGCCGTCCAGCTTCTTCCGACGTTCGAGCTGACCAAGCGATCCCAGCGCGCGGCGATATCGCTTGAGACCGCGCAAACGGAATCGCTTGATCCGCAAAGCCTTCGGGGGCTGATAACGCCAAATCATAACAACGTCGCATACGGCACATATGCCGGCCCATGGGATCGGACGCAGAATTATCTTTTTGTGGGCATCACCACGCTTGCGTTCGCTCTCGCATGTCTTTTACTGATACGGCGCATCAAAGATCCGGTCGTATGGTTTTTCCCGCCTCTTGCGTATGTAGCGCTGGCATATTCATTCGGTAAATACTCGTTCCTGCACAGTTATTTCTACCTTCTGCCGCTTTTTAATAAGATGCGCGCGCCGTCGAACATGATGATCGTGTTCGATTTTGCCGTTATCGTGTGCGCGGGCATCGGACTCGCTGTGCTTCAGAGAGCATTTCCCAAAGCGAAACTTTTCTTCCTGTTTGCTGTTGCGGTCGTAGGCGCGGAACTACTGCCATATGCGATCACCAGCGAGCTTACGTACGCGCGCAAAGAGCCGCAAACCATATTTGAAAAGCCGTGGATCGTGCAGAACGTGGAGCAGGAATACCGCGCGCTCGACCCGCTTGCACGCTTTCGCCTGTATCGCGTGCCCGAGCTTAGCCGCAACCTCGCGCAGGTGTTCGGTATCGATGATTTCTCCGGCTACAACCCGCTTGCACCGGAGCGGCAAGCGGCATACGAAGATGCGATGGTGAAAAACCCATCTCTTATCGACCTCGGGAGCATCAAATATCTTCCGTGCGAATATATCGCGTCGCGCGCCGCGACGCTCAAAAAAGTCGGCGATCTTTGCATCAACAACACATATTTTCCCCGCGCATTTCTCGTCGACGCGTACGCAGTGGCGCGTGACGGCACCGATGCGCTTGCGCGCATGACCGAAACAGATCTGAAAAAGACAGTGGTACTTGAAAAGGATCCGCAGCTTCCTCACGACGCATCACCTCTTATGGGAGGCGTGAGTGCGCAAGAGAACAGCGATCCGAACGAAGTACGCCTGACAGTGACCGTAAATAAGCCCGCGCTTGTGTTCGTGAACCAAACATATTATCCGGGGTGGCGTGCGTTTGTCGATGGAAATGATGAGGAAGTGTTGCGTGCCGATCACCTGTTTCAAGCCGTGCGCGTGCCCGCAGGAACGCATGACGTGCGCCTGCGCTATACCTCGCCGCCCTTGAAGCAAGGGATGCTTTTGAGTATGATGGGGCTCATTCTGTTCATCGGCTCCGTCATATGGCTATGCATTAAAAGGAAATCTCGGAAAACACATGAAACGCTACCTCACTAAGTTAAATATCGTATTTGCGGTACAGCTCATCACCGTGGCGGCAGTGGTATTTGGCGGTTTGCCGCGAGAGGCCTTTTTATTTTCTGCCGCTGTCGCGGTGTTCTTTGTTATTTTTAGTCCGCTTGAAGAAACAGTATTACTCATCGCGCGTTCTATTCCCATATTCGTTGCGCTGCCGATCACTGAGCAGTTCGATTCGCTCAACATGTGGCGTATTGTCGTCCTTATTTTATTTTTGAAATGGCTGTCCGATGCCGCGCGCGTTCGCCTCATCATTGATGAGCCGTTGACGCTCGCACGCACACTGAAAACGAACGCATGGGTTGGCGTTGTGCGGGCATGGCGACAGTGGCCCATAGAATTCCTTTCCGTAGCGCTCATAGGTATCTCTTTTGCGTCGCTTGTCGGTGCGGAAGACGTCGGCGGGGGGGTGAAACGCATTATTTATTTTCTGAACCTCGGCATGCTCTTTTTTGTCGTGCGCAGTGTCGCGACTCGCGACAATATCGCTCGTATCGCGCTGAATGTCACATATTCGGGCATCATCGTGGTGCTTGTCGGTGCGCTCCAGTTGGTGCTCGCCTATACGATGAACGTGGATCATTTCTCTGAATTCTGGGCACTGACGGTCAATACAGCGCTCTACGGCACCGCGTGGGCGAATATCGCGATCGCGGCAAATACGTGGTTTGCCTATTATAGCGGCACGATCCACTTGCGAATGTTCTCTTCGTTTCCCGATACGCATTCGTTCCCACTCTATCTTCTCATGGTGCTGTGTTTTTCAGCGGTTCTTTTTACATTTGAAAAAAGTACGTTTAAAAAATATATGCTCGGCGCCGTGCTTGCGTTCGCGGCGTTTGAAGCGGTGCTTTCCGGCACGCGCGGCATTTGGGCAAGTGCGGTATTTGCGGTGCTCTTTATCGGATATCTTATTGTACGTCGGTATCCCGTGCGTAAAGAAGCGCTTGTGCCGCTGGGGCTGTTTTTTATCTCACTCCCGCTCGCGGCGCTTATTTTCAATTCGCCGCAATTCCAATTCAGCGGCACGCCTGCCGAGCGCGCGGTATTTTCCGAACGCATCAGGTCGATCGTCGACACGCAGGAAACCTCAAACCAAGGAAGGATCTATATATGGAAAGAGACGATCCGCTCCATAAGAGCGCATCCGCTCTTAGGGGTCGGTATCGGCAATTTTCCGGTCGTGCTCGCCCTCAACCCGAGCGCTATCAAGGCGGGCGCATCCGCACACAATCTGTATCTCAATTTCTTTGCCGAGCTCGGTGCACTCGGATTCATTGCGACCACGCTTCTCATTATAGTGATCCTCAAAAAAGGGTGGGATTTATTTATGCGCGGCTCAGATGACTATGTGCGGTTTTTCGGGCTCAATGCGCTGATATATCTTATCTGGATCTTGTGGTATAGTATGACAGACGTTGCGATATTCGATGAACGGGCGTTTCTCTTGCTTGCGATACTTTTAGGCGTGCTTTTTGCTTGTGCACCGTCATCTCACGCGCCATCTGCGAATGAATGATACTAAGGGCCCACTCATTTACTCATGGAACAACCATTGGTCTCGGTCAATTTGGTCGTGCGAAACGGAGAAAAATATATCCGCGATTGTCTGCGTTCGGTGCGGGCACAGACGTATCCCGACCGCGAGGTTCTTATTTTCGATAACAACTCCACCGATACTACGCGCGCCATCGTCGCGCGGGAATTTCCCGAATTCCGCCTCATATCCTATCCTGAAAATCTCGGGTTCGGGCCGGGACAAAACAAATGCCTGACGCTCACACAGGGGAAGTACGTGCTCGGCTTATGTGTCGACATCGTGCTTGATGAGTATTTCATTGCGCGCGCGGTGGCGGCGATGGAACACGATGCGCGCATCGGCGCGCTTCAGGCAAAGATATACCGCTTAGAGAACGGCGCAAAAACCGACATCATTGATACGACCGGGTTTGCCATTTTCAAGTCGCGCCGCGTGATCAACCGCGGACACGGCGAAAAAGATACGGGGCAGTACGACCGCGAAGAGGAGGTCTTTTCATACGAAGGGGCGGTACCGTTCTGGCGGCGCGAAGCGCTGCTCGCAAGCGCGGTCGACGGAGAAACGCACGACGAGGATTATTTTTGGTATGCGGACGATATCGATCTGGGGTGGCGCATGCGCTTGTTCGGCTGGAAAAGCCAGTATGTGCCGCGTGTGATCGCGTATCACGATCGCTCGACGACCAAGCGATTGCGGAGCGGCTGGCGCGATTTTATCGCCCTGCGACGCACGATCCCGATACGAAAACGCATGCTCGATTGGCAAAACCAGCATTTTACGTTCATCAAGAATGATTTCGCGCTTTCGGCGTTCAAAGATATCCGCTATGTTCTCCCGCGCGAATGTATGTTATTTTGCTATATCATAGTATACGAGCCGTATACGCTCCGCGCGATCCCGCATATGCTGCGCTTGCTGCCGCGCATGCTCCGCAGGCGAAAATATATTATGACGCATAAGAAAGCGACCCGAAAAGAAATGGAGCAATGGTTCCTTTAGGAGAACCCATGTTATGAATTCTCAACCCCCGCTTATCTATATCCCGCCGCAACAGCCGCGCCGCAGCTCGTGGAAGAAGCGGCTTGCGCTTTGCGCACTCGTTCTCGCGCTTATCGTGCCGAGTTTTTTACTGTTTAAGGTCGAGAAGACATTCTCGCTCATCAACAAGCGCGTGCTTGGCAAATCGTTTCGCGTCGAGAGCGATACCACCGGATACCGCGAAGAGAGCCGCATCAATATCCTGCTTTTGGGGCTTCGCGGCGACACGGGCGAAGATGCGGGCGATTACCTGACCGACACCATCATTGTGCTGAGCATCAAAACGAACGAAGACAAAGCGGCTCTCTTTTCCATCCCGCGCGACCTCTATGTGCGGATCCCCGGATACAACCAGATGGAAAAGATCAATCACGCGTATGCATACGGCATGCAAATACAGGGAGACGGCCTTCGCCTCGCCACGCTGACCGTTCAGCGGGTGAGCGGGATCAATATCGATCATGCCGTCGCAATCGATTTTTCCACCTTCCGCGGCCTCATTGATGCGGTCGGGGGCATAGATGTGTACGTGCCGGCCGATTTTACCGAATCATCGCAATGGGGGTATGAATTCCGCGTGCCCAAAGGCATGAATCACATGGACAGCGAAACTGCGCTCTATTACGCACGGTCGCGCTACTCCACGAACGACTTTGACCGCGCACGCCGCCAACAGGACATCATTACCGCGCTCGGGAAAAAGATCATGACCCTGGGCATCCTCACCAACCCCATCGCGATCAACCGGACGCTCAATACGGTCGCTTTAGGCGTGCGTACCGATATCGATTTCATCAGCATGCTCGGGCTCGCGCGCTATGCGAAAGTGATCACACAGGGAAACCTTGAGCGTTTTGTATTCGACGATTCCCAAAATGGCCTACTGGTGTCGGGGCACGCAGAGAACGCGTACATCCTTTCTCCCCGCGTAGGAATGGAGGACTATAGCGAGATCAAAAAAAGATTCAAAGAGGTGTTTGAGAAAAAACCTTGAGATGAGTCCTATATGCCAACGCTCTCTATCATTATCGTCAATTATAAGACCCCCGCATTGCTAAAAAATTGCCTCGCGTCGCTTGTCAGAACTATTCACGCGACGCCGTACGAGGTGATCGTGGTCGATTCTGAGTCCGACGGCGAAGCGCCACGAATGCTCGCAGAGGAATTTGCGGACGTACACTGTATTGCGTTCCGCAAAAATACCGGCTATGCAAAGGCGGTCAACGCGGGGATCGCACGGGCGCAGGGCGGTTATTTTCTCATCCTCAATACCGACATCGTTGCCACGGAGCACGCCATTGATACGATGGTGGCGTACATGGAAGCGGAAGGGAAACGCGAGCGCATAGGAATACTGGGTCCGAAACTATATGGTTTTGAAAACACCTATCAGCGCTCGGCATTCCGATTTCCGTCGCCACTCGCTATCATATTGCGGCGAACGCCGCTCGGTAGGTTGAAGATGTTCCGGGACCGTCTTGATGCGTTTCTTTTAAAAGATAGGGATCTCGAAAACGCATTGGTTCCGCTCTGCGTCGATTGGCTGATGGGCGCCGCACTGCTCGTTTCACAAGAGGCGGTCGCGCGCGTCGGCACAATGGACGAGTCGTTTTTTATGTATTTTGAAGACGTTGACTGGGCGCGCAGATTCTGGGAAAATGGGTACACGGTCATCTACCATCCTTTAGCCAGGATGTATCACTATCATGGCAAAACTTCGCATCACTACGGAGTTTTTGATGTGTTGTTCAACCCGATGACGCGGGTTCATATACGAAGCGCGCTTCATTATTTTCTAAAGCACGGCATGTGCGCGAAATCATATGTTTAAACGTATTATAAAATTCGTACTCGCCGTTCTTGTGGTCTTTATCACATATTCCTTCGGGTTTTACGCCGGGGAGAATTCTGTGCCATCCCTCAATAAAGTGCAAGGCGTTATCAATAAAGAACAGCCGGCCGGCGTACGGGCGGATTTCGATATTTTTTGGGACGCGTGGAAAACGGCGACCGATAAATACGTCGACCGCAAAACGATCGATCCGCAAAAAATGGTATACGGCGCGGTCGAGGGCATGGTGGCATCGCTCGGCGACCCGTACACTTCTTTTTTCACGCCCGAGCAGTCAAAGATGCTCGAGGCCGACATCAACGGCAGTTTCTCTGGGATAGGCGCAGAGATCGGATTTAAAAATGGCGTATTGACCGTGATCGCGCCGCTTAAAGATTCACCCGCAGAAAAGACGGGTCTCCGCGCGGGGGACAGGATCGGCAAGATCGACGGTGCTTTTACCGGCGATCTTTCGCTTGAAGAAGCGGTACTCAAGATCCGCGGCGAACGCGGCACGAAGGTGGTTTTAAACATCATGCGCGAAGGGTTCGAGGAGCCGCGCGATTTCACCATCACACGGGATATTATTACAGTGCCGCTGGTAACGTTGCGCATGGAACAGGGGGGTATCGCATACATCCAACTCTTTAATTTCCTCGGCGATATCGACCAGGAGTTTCAGAAAGTGGCGCGGCAGGCGCTTGCGCAAGGCGCGAAAAAAGTAGTACTTGATCTCCGGAACAACGCCGGCGGTTTTCTTGATTCCGCCATCGAAACCGCGAGCTTCTTCGTTCCGGAAGGGGAAGTCGTGGCGATCGAGGATTTCGGCAACAACGGAAAACAGCGGAACGAATTTCGTTCAAGCGGATACCGGTATTTCCAAACGATGCCGGTCGTGGTACTGATCGACGGGGGCTCCGCGTCAGCGGCCGAGATCGTCGCGGGCGCATTGAAAGATGCGCGCAATGTCCCGCTCGTCGGCGAAAAAACGTTCGGGAAGGGGTCGGTGCAGGAGGTCGTCGATCTGGCGGACGGCACAAGCATAAAGATAACCGTTGCAAAATGGCTTACGCCGTCAGGCGCATCCATCCACGAGCAGGGTATTGAGCCGACAATAAAAGTAGAAATGACCGCAAAGGACAGAGATGAGGGAAAGGATCCTCAGCTTGAGAAGGCGCTTGAAGTCGCGCGGGGTCTAGAATCCGTTTCTCAATAAAACCATGAAAGTAGTGCTGCAAAAGGACGTGAAAGGAGTAGGAAAGAAGGGTGAGATAAAAAACGTCGCGGACGGCTACGCGCGCAATTATCTTTTTAAGAACGAGCTTGCGCTCATGGCGACCGAAGGCGTCGTGCACGATGTCCATACGCGTGACGAGGCAGAAAAGCAAAAGAAGGCGGGGGAGAAAACAAGAACCGAAAAGCTCGCTGCAGAGCTTACACGTACGCAGTTCACCGCAACACTCAAAACGGGGGATGATGGAAGTGTATTCGGCTCCATAGGTATCCCGAAGATACTCATGCTGTTAAAAGAAAAAAAGTTCGTATTTGATAAGTCAAACGTCGTTCTCGAGCATCCGCTCAAATCGCTTGGCGCGCACAAGGTGAAAATAAAACTCGATCACGGCATTGGTGCGGATATGACGGTCACCATTGAGAAAGAATAAAATGCGAAAAGAAAAAGCCCCCGAAGTATCTCGGGGGCTTTTTACGAAAGGGGGAGGAGAGGTTCTTATCCTATTCCTGCTTTTGGGAGGAATAATTACCCTTTGAGGAAGCTCATAGGAGCTTCAACCTTGCCTCTTTCGTTTTCTCTTAGGCAGCGGGAAGTTGCTTATCCAGTATGCCTTCGATCATTTCTCTCGTGAACTTTTTCAATTCGTCGAGAGAAATGTTTGTCGCCTTAGCGAGATTGCCAAGGTCGCGGAGGAGTCCGTCACCAACCTTTATGCCCTCTTTATTGAGCATATATTGGAGAACCTTTAAGGCAATCTCCTCCTTTTTTTCTTGCGTAAGCGCCATTTTCCTCACCTCCTTTCGCTTGAGTTATAAAGAGCCGTTACACCAGCATCATACACCTGATAAAAGATCATGTCACGCCTTCATTCCTTTTTTTTCGTCTGCTCATCAACGACCTCGGAGATGATCTCCGCCACAAACTCCTTGAGTTCTTTGATGGGGATTCCCATTTCCTTCGAAATTGATTCGATGTTGCGGACGAGGAATTCATTCGCCCGAATGCCGTCAGTTCCTCTGGTCAGACGATACTTAAGGAGCTTAATAGCTATCTCTCCCATCCTTTCTTTATCAGACATTATCTACCTCCTTGGTTAGAGAAACTGTATTATTATTGTCATACTAAGAAAATATATTCCGAGCATGCATATGATAACCGAATTGATGAGAGACATGGTAGCTCCAGATTTCCTGTAGCGGAGAAAATGAAAAAACGATGAAACAAATAACGTCGCCACCCCAAGGAAGGGCAACGCTTTTGATGCCATATCCGTAAAAAAATGGAAAAAAGCAATAATAACAGCCATTGCCTCTAACATAATTGACCACTGACGCAGCTCGAGATCCTCTTTTCCAGGATATTTTTTCATCGCCACCCCCCCCCTTTTTTTTAATGTGCAGAATTGTTTTAGTTGTTATAGTACGTTTAGTGAGTGCCGTCAAGGTGTTGTGCGGATAAAAAAAGCGCGCAAGGAATTTCCCTTGCGCGCGTTTTGGAGCCATGCGGCTCCCGTTACCAAAAAGGAAAACGTGGATTCATTGTTACCTCCCTTTTTGGTTTTTTAATGTTATCAAGTATAGCATCTTACAGCTTTTTTGTCAAATTGCGGGACGGTACATTCAAGGATATATCGCAACACCCGTCTTCTGATAAAATACCTCAACGGGACTGAATCCGCAATGACGCTTGCGCGGTCTGGTGTTGATGAGATATTCCGCCTGAGCAATTTCCTCGTCCGATACATCATCCCA
>JACRAK010000011.1 GCA_016234725.1 Candidatus Azambacteria bacterium
CCTGCGGTCTTTACGAGCGCGACAATATCAAACATACGCGTGCATTAAATGCCTTGCGGCCCAAGCTGTTTTTTGTAGATATCAAGAAGAGCGAACAGCAAACTGAGTACCAGCGGCCCGATGAGGAATCCCGTTGCTCCAAAAAAGGAAAGCCCGCCAAGAACGGAGAAAAGAATGAGGAGCGGATGAAGCCGCGTTCCGCGACCGATGAGTTTTGACGCAAGAACGTTGTCGATAAGGCCGACTGCGGTCAATCCCCAAAGCGCGAGGCCGACGCCGCCCGCAATATTGCCGGTAGCTAAAAGATAGATCGTTGCGGGGAAGATGACCAGTGATGTCCCGATGAAGGGGACAAGCGATGCGACCGTGCCGATCGCGCCCCACAATGCGGCGTTTGGAACGATGAATATGTAAAATCCGACGCTGATCAGCACGCCCTGCACCAGGGCGACCACCAGCGAACCTAATATCACCGAACGAATGGCGCGATTAAGCCGTGTGAAGATCTCCTTGTCGTCGGCGTCTTTTAAGGGGCTTAACGCGATAAGCGTTTCTTCAAGTTTTTTCCCGTCTTTTAAGAAGTAATACAGCGCAAGAATGGTGAGAAGAAAGCCGAGCAGGAAATTGGTGACGCCGGAAAATATGACGCCGAAATTTTCCGTAACCCAGCGCGCCGTTTCTTGTACCGCCTGATCAATGTTAATTGCGGTGCGCGGCTGGACGACATGCAGTTTTGACTGTACAAAAGAGATGGTCTCATTGATGAAATCAAGTCCTTTGCCGGTGGTGACGGAGAGCGATATGTTTCCGGCTTGTCTTGCGACTGCCGCGCCAAATAACAATACAGGTACGAAAAAGATCGCAAGCGAAATGAGTACGGTGATAAGCGACGCGAGTGATTCCTGGCGCGGCATAAATGCAAGGATGCGCCGATAGAGCGGATGGAGTATCACCGCGAGCGTCCCGCCGATGATAATAACGCTTGCATACGGGAGAAACACGAAAAGTACGAGCGCAAATATGCCAAGGAGCAAGCTTAAGAAGAAAAATGTTTGTAGCCGTTGGCCGTCCATAGTACAATAAATTAACAGTGTTAGAATACCATTTTTATGGAAAATAAACAATTTCCACAAAGGTTTTTATGGGGAAGTGCAACATCCGCGCATCAGGTGGAGGGCGGTCTGCATAATGATTGGACGGAGTGGGAAGAGAAAAACGCGGAGCGGTTAGCAGGGGAGGCAGAAAAGAAATTCAGCCATCTTGCAATTTGGCCGAACATCAAAGCACAGGCACAGGACCCGCAAAACTACATCTCCGGCCGCGCGTGCGATCACTATAATAGATATGAAGAGGACTTCGACATCGCTCAGTCGCTTGGCCATACCGCACACCGCTTTTCCATCGAATGGAGCCGCATAGAGCCGAGAGAAGGGGAGTTTGATGAAAAAGAAATCGAACATTATCGGAATGTCGTGCGCGCGCTTCGCGCACGCGGTATGGAGCCGTTCGTGACGCTGTGGCATTGGACTCAGCCGACATGGATCGCTGATATTGGCGGATGGGAAAATAAAAGAACCGTCGAATATTTTTTGCGGTTTATTAAAAAAATCGCACATGAATTTAAAAATGAAGTGACATTTTTTATTGTTCTTAATGAACCAAATATCTATACAGCATTCGGATTTATCAAGGGAAGTCACCCGCCGGGAATAAAAAATATTCTTAAGGCGAAAAAAGTATATCTGAATTTATGCGATGCACAGAAAAGAGCGTATAAGATCATTCATAGCGTTCATCCGCGCGCGCAAGTCGGGATTGCGAATAGCTTTATGCACTTTGAGGAAAAAAATAGATTATTTTTTAATGTATTTATAAAAGATACAGTTGAATATTTTTGGAATTTTTGGTTTTTAAATAAGATCAAGAACGATCTTGATTTTATCGGATGTAATTATTACAGCCGTTATCTGGTCGGGTTTGGCAATGAGACGGTAAAAACAGGAGACATGTCTGATCTGGGGTGGGAAATTTTCCCTAAGGGTATCTATTTTATTCTCAAACGTCTGAAAAAATACAAAAAACCGATGTATGTGACTGAAAACGGCATTGCCGATGCGCAGGATAAACAGCGGAAAAATTTCATAATAGATCATCTTATGTGGATGCATGAAGCAATTGAAGAAGGAGTTGATGTTCGCGGGTATTTTCATTGGTCATTGCTCGATAATTTTGAGTTCCCGGAGGTCAGAGGTTTCTGGCCGCGGTTTGGGCTTGTGGAAGTGGATTACGAAACAATGGAAAGGAAGATCCGTCCGAGCGCGCAAGTATATGCAAAAATATGCAAAACAAATTCACTTCTTCCAGATTCTAATTTCTAAATTCTAGCTTCTATCCCATGAGCTGGTTTCCTATCGCCATCATTGCGCAAATAATTCTCGGCACTTCGGCGGTGTTTGATAAAATGCTTCTGAAACGAAGCATTTTTAACCCTTTGGCGTACACATTTTGGCTCGGTGTGCTTGGAGTGTTCGCATTGGTTTTATTGCCATTCAGCTCGTTTGCATTTTCGATCACAACTATAGGCGTCGCGCTGGTTGCGGGCGCGTTGTTTTTGCTCGCGATGTATTTTCTTTTTGCATCGCTGCATAAAGGCGAGGCGTCGAAATCGCTTTTGCTGATCGGCGGCCTTACACCCGTGACGACGCTCCTCACCGCTTCTTTTATATTGCACGAGCGCTTGAGCATTGCCGCTGTCATGGGATTTGGACTTTTGGTGACAGGTGGATTCGTGCTTTTTATTTTTGAAAAGAAAGAATTGCGCAAGAGCATCGCGCTTCTTGCATGCGCAAGCGCCATATTTTTTGGGCTTTCGAATGTACTTTCAAAGCATGTGTTTTTACAAGGGGCGTTCGTGGAAGGGTTTTTTTGGATAAAGCTTGGCGGAGTATTTCTTGTTTTGCTGTTCCTCGCGAACTCATCGGTACGCACGAAGATATTTTCTTCACTGCACCGCGAACACGCGGAACATCACAAACTGTATCTTCTTAATCGGGGGTACGCTGCGGCCGGGTCTGTGCTGGTGAATGTCGCTATTTTTCTGGCGCATCCTGCGCTCGTAGAATCAACGCAAAGCATTAAATATGCGGTCATTTTTATTGCGGCATGGTTTTTACTCGGCGAACATTTTAAAGGGAAAGTACTCGCGGGAAAGCTCATTGCGCTTTTTCTCATCGGCGTGGGATTTGCATGGATCGCACTTGCAGATTTCGCGCATAATATTCCCGTAGATGCACAGCGCTCAATAGTGTGGGGTGCGACATTCTCACAAAAGTTTTCGCGAGAGCTCGGGCTTGATTGGAAAGAGAACTTTACTGCATTATTAGGTGAGCTGAAGCCGCGCGCAGTGCGGCTTGTCGCGTATTGGGATGATATCGAAAAAGAACAGGGCGCATTCGATTTTTCTGAAACAGATTGGTTGCTTGAAAAAGCATCACTAGCAGGAACGCGCGTGGTTTTTGCGGTCGGTATGAAGGCGCCGCGATGGCCGGAATGCCATATCCCGCAATGGGCGAAAGAATTAGATACTGAAAAACGCGAGGAAGTGTTGCGTACATATCTTACCGCTGTTATCGAACAATATCGCGATAATCCCGCGATAGGAATGTGGCAAGTGGAAAATGAGCCGTATCTTGCATTTGGCGACTGTCCGGAGCGGGGAGTGCAGTTTTTAGAAAAAGAGGTTGCGTTAGTGAAGTCGCTTGATCCCACACGCCTTATTCTAACGACAGACGGAGGAGAGTTCGGGTTGTGGTATAAAGCCGCGCGGAATGGCGATGCATTCGGAACTACGATGTATCGCAAAGTATATCCGAAGATCATCGGGCCGAAGTTTGGCGTGGTGGAATATCCGCTTGCTCCGAGCTTTTTCAGATTCAAGGAAAAAGTGGTGCGGCGCATTCTTGGCGACTGGCAAAAGCCGTTCATGGTAATTGAATTGCAGGCGGAGCCGTGGGGACCGAAACATATTTTAGCGCTTACGAATGAAGAGCAGGAGGAAATATTCGGACCGGAATATTTCAAAAAAACGATCGAATACGCGAAAGAAACGGGGTTTAGCGAGTATTATCTTTGGGGATCAGAATGGTGGTATTGGAAAAAAATGCGCGGAGATGCGCGGTATTGGGATATAGCGAAGGAGTTATTTACCACAAAAGATTCTATTTTTCTTAAAAAATAAGATTTACGTATATTTACCGCTATCGCTTGGAATATACGTAAATTTTGCTATACTAGAGTATATGAATACAAAAGAACATACTAAGCGAACACGAAAACTGGGATCGGTTTCTGAAAAGATACTCCTTCTTTTGGAGGCGGGGGCACTCCTTGGACTTACGAGAAGGCCGGATAAATACTTTCGCATTGTAAAAGGTGCGCAAAAAGAGTGGGAAAAAATTAATGAACGTAATCTGCGTGATGCGATTAAGCGTTTATATCGCTCGCAGTTGGTTGATTATGAGGAAAATAAGGACGGAAGTACCTCGCTTACTTTATCGGAGCAGGGTGCGAAGCGCGTGCTTCGCTACCACATGGAGCATATAACCATTATTAAGCGGTCGCGGTGGGATGGATTATGGAGAATTGTTATTTTTGACATCCCGGAACGATTTAAAACCGGACGAGATGCGCTTTCAGACAAATTGAAGAATTTAGGATTTATATCGCTCCAAAGGAGTGTTCTTGTGTTTCCTTATGAATGTCGGGATGAGGTCGATTTTCTTGTCGAGATGTTCCAATTGCGGTCATACGTGCGATACATGATAGTGCAACAGATTGATATCGCCCTAGAACTAAAACACAAATTTAATCTTTAGTAAGCGTATATTATTTACGTACATTCAGCGCGATAGCATTGAATGTACGTAAATGGTGGTGATGGGAAAAACATTGGTGACAGGGTAGTTCCTTCGTTTTTTAATTTTCTATTCATTTCATAATATCAATGGTAAAATGTGCATATGCAAATAAATTCTTCGATTTTCAAAGCATATGACGTGCGCGGATTATATCCGCAGGAGTTTGACGAGGATGCGGCATATCGCATCGCAAAAGCAACAGCAAGGTTTCTCAATGCAAAGCGAATGCTCATTGCGATGGATAACCGTGATTCTTCGCAAAAGCTCAAAGAAGCGGTCATGAGAGGACTTGGGGAAGAAGACGTGGAAATGATAGACGCGGGCGTAGCAACGACGCCGATGTTTTATTTTGCCGCATATGATTCGCAAGCAGATGGCGGCATCATGGTGACCGCATCGCACAATCCGCCGCAATATAACGGATTAAAAATTGTGGGAAAAACCGCGATGCCGATAGGGGAGGCGTCGGGACTTCCGGCGATCAAAGAATTGGCGTGCGCGGACACGCCAGAAACACAAAAAACAGATGCGGTGCCGAATGTGCAGGGTGCCGACTTCCTCGCAAAATATGTTGATTTTCTTACCCGTGGAGTGCGCGCGCCGAAGATGCGCATCGCGGTCGACGCCGCATGCGGGCCCGCAGGGATGATCGTTGATGCGGTGAGCAAACGGCTCGGTATCGAGATCATTCCGCTGTGCTTTGCGCCGTGCGTGGTACGGGTGCACGAGGCAGACCCGTTAAAAGATGCGAACACGCGTGACCTTGCGGAAGCTATTGTGGCGCAGAAAGCGGATATGGGCGTTGCGCTTGATGGCGACGGCGACAGGGCGTTTTTCTTTGACAGCGAAGGGAAGCGGGTGCCGTCGCATGCGATCGCATCGGTCATTGCGAAAGAACTCCTTGAGCGTCATGGCGCCGGTGCGGTCATCACGGATGTACGCATGCCAAAAGTATTGCATGAAACCGCAGCAAAAAGCGGCGGTACAATGATAGAGAGTAGGGTGGGGCATGCGTTCATCAAGAAACTTATGCGCGAACATAATGCGCTTTTTGGCGCGGAGCTTTCCGGCCATTTTTATTTCCGCGATTTTTGGGGTATGGATTCAGGCATCATGATGATGATGCGCGTGCTCGCGGTGCTTGAAAAAACTGGAAAAACCATCAAGGAACTCACCCGGCCATATTGCGTGCGCGCGCAGTCGGGTGAATTGAATTTTACTGTTGCGGACAAAGCATCAGCAATAGCAAAGCTAAAGGCGGCTTTTGCCGACGGAAAGCAACAGGAACTCGACGGGCTTACTATTATATATCCAACGTGGTGGTGCAATGTACGCCCGTCAAACACCGAACCATTCTTGCGCGTGAATATAGAAGCGGATGCACAGGAGGAGCTTGCTAGAGTAAAAACAAGGATCGAACAGGTCATTACCGCCTAAGTTCTAGATAAAATAAAAAACCCCGAAAAATCGGGGGTTTTTATTTTATTAAACGCTAGATCTCAATGACTACCGGGAGTACCATCGGATGACGATGCGTTTTTTTGTAGAGGAACGCGCCGACCTCCTCGCGGATATTGTCTTTGATGTATACCCAGTTGATGTCTCCTCGTCCGCGGTCGCCGGCACTGCTTTCCACGATGCGCCGCACTAGTTTTCTTACTTCCATGAGCAGTTCTTTCGATTCGCGCATATAGATGAAGCCGCGTGAGATGATGTCGGGGTTGCCGCGCACTTTTCGCGCATATGAATCGAACGTCGCGATGACGACGAACATGCCGTCCTTTGCCATCATTTGGCGGTCTCTTAGGACGACGTCGCCGATGTCGCCGACGCCAAGCCCGTCCACAAAAACGTATTCCGAGGATGCCCGCTCTTTTGTTTTTGTGCAGACGCCGTTGGTGCATTCGACGATCTGTCCGTTATCGGCGATGATGATCTGTTCGTCGGTAAGCCCCATTGATTTCGCGAGTTTGCCGTGAATACAAAGGAACGAATGATTGCCTTCGATCGGCATCAAGAAGCGCGGTTTGACGATCTCGATAAGCTTGCGGAGATCTTCTTGTTTTGCATGGCCGCCCGCGTGAATGTCCATCATGCGGTAATTGATCACTTCAACGCCTTCGCGGTACAGCTTGTCGACAAGGCGCTGAACCGTGCGTTCGTTGCCCGGAATGACCGATGAGGAAAAGACGAACGTGTCGCCTTTTTCCGCCTCGATGTGCGGGTGTTCGTGGTTGGCGATGCGCATAAGCACGGCGCGGTCTTCTCCCTGTGCGCCGGTCGCGAGGATCATTATTTCACTGCGCGGATACCGGTTCATTTCTTCTACGGGGATCACGACGCCCTTGGGAACATTGATGTAGCCGAGCTCGCGCGCAATTTCGATATTGATCTTCATGCTGCGGCCTTCAATGATCAGCTTTTTCTGGTGCTTTGCCGCGATCTGGATGATCTCATTCAAGCGGCCGAGCAATGACGCAAAGGTGCCAAAAATGAGCCGCCCTTTTGCATTGCGCACTATTTCGTCGAGCTCCGTAGAAACATCCACCTCGCTCAGCTGTTTGCCGGTCTCGCGCGAGTTCGTGCTGTCCGATAAAAGAAGGAGTGGGTTTTGCGCTCCCCATGCCGCTAGTTTATCGAGCTCCGTGATGCCCGCGATACCCGAGCGCTCGTCGATCTTAAAATCGCCGGTGTGAATGACGATGCCTTCGGGCGTGTGCACCGCGACGCCGACCGCGCCCGGTATGTTGTGGCTGACCCCGAAGAATTCAACTTTAAAGACGCCAAGCTTAAGCACGCTGTCTTTGGTGATCTGATTGAGCTCCAGCTTCGAAGAAACGTCTTTGTATTCTTCCTGCCGTTTTTTAATGATGGCGATCGTCAGATCGGTGCCGAATATCGGCGGGTTGCCGAGTTTCGGAACAAGATGGGGGATCGCGCCGATGTGATCGTAGTGGGCGTGCGTGATGATCGCCCCGACGATGTTGCGTTCTTTTCCTTTGAGATAGTCGACGTTCGGAATGATGTAATCGATCCCCGGCATGTCTTCCTCGGGAAATTGAAGCCCCATGTCGATAATGAGAACATTATCGGCATATTCAAGTACGGTCATGTTTCTGCCGACCTCCTCCATGCCTCCGAGCGGGATGACCCGCAAGCAATTTTTTATAGGGAGCGTCTGTCCTGCGATCCGCGGCGTTAGGCGAGGTGCCTGCGCGCGATGCGGCGGTGCGCCGTGACGCGGCCGGCGCGAGCGCACAGGTCTTGCGTCTGAGCGATGCGGCGCTGTTTGGTGCTGTGGCCGCGGCTGGCGCAGCCGGTCCTCCGGGGCATGCGGCGCTCCCGCGTGATGCGTGCGCGGCGGTTGCGGTGTTCCCGAAAAAGGACGCGGTGCCTCCGCTCGCCTGTGTGGTGGCTGTGCGCCGCGGATCCGTCTCCGCGCCGCACCTATGTGTTCTTTTGTCATGTGAGATGCGATTCCCTCAGCGTACAATGAAAATATACGGCTGAAGTTTGTTAATTAATAAAAAGAGTATTTTGCACTCCTGTGCGCTCGGGGGGAGAGTTGAACTCCCATGATCTTGCGATCGCTGGCTCCCTTGTCCGCCCAAACTTTTGTGCCCCCGAGAGGATTTGAACCTCCACGACCTTGCGGTCACTAGCTCCTGAAGCTAGCGCGTCTGCCGGTTCCGCCACAGGGGCAATGCTATGCACAAAAGTTTAGGCGGATGAAAAGCCAGTGCGCCCGCCTGCCAACGCCTCATGCCGACAATAAAGGTGGAATTTCTTTTACTATACCCACAAGAGTATGATATTTGCCACTATTATTGCATCGGCGTCAGGCATTGGCGGGCAGGTCTGCTTCACCCGCCTAACTTTTTTGACAACAACGAAACGTAAAATAATAAGCTTCGTTCATTATCAAAAAAGTTAGGCGGGCAAGATTCCGCCACCCGAGCAAATGTGTTCTCCCTACCGGACCTATTGCGCTTTCTTTACGCGCGTCGTAGCGATGTACCACGTTTCGACCGCGGTGAACCGCCGTGCCGGCGTGCTGACATGCGCTGCGGCCACGTTTTTCACGTCATTGCTTACCGCATAGAGATAGCGCGGGGAATATAGAAATACCGCAGGGATATCCGCTGCGAGCGTCTCCTGAAATTTTTTCAAGCTCTCTATCCGCTCCTCTTCTTTTAACGACGTGCGTACCGTTTCAAGCAGGGTGTCCGCGTTTTTATTGTCGTAGAGCGCGAGATTCAGCCCCGGGTCGCGTTTTTGCGACGAATGCCAGAACAAATACGGGTCGGGGAGTTGGGAGAGCGCCTCGCCGAAAAGCAATGCTTCGTATCGCCGCTGTTTGATGACCTGCTGTTTCAATTCATCGATCGCATACGTTTCAATGTTCACCTTGGCGCCTACCGCTTCCCATTGGCTTTTCAGCATTTCGCCCGTTTGTATGAGGTCGGGAAGGTCGGAGGTAACGAGCGTGATCTCAAGCGGCGTTGCGTCCTTGTCTTTACCGACCACCTTTTCCCGCACGCCATCATTGTTTGCATCTTTCCATCCCGCGTTTTCAAGCATGGCGCGCGCATCGTCAGCGTTGTATGCGTATTTTTTCACATCGGCGTTGTATCCGGGAAGCCAGGGAAGGAGCGGGGAGTCGATGACCGATGATCGGTCTTTGAGAATCTCCTCTGCGATCGCCGCTTTGTCGGTCGCAGTGCTTAGCGCCGCACGAACGTTTTTATCCGCGAGCGCCTTGTTGCGGGTCTGGTTGAAAAACACCGCGAAATATTTCGGCACATCCATCATATATGTCCGCATGCCGCGCCGTTTTAGCTCGTTCTTCTGCCGCGGTGGTATGCCGCCGATCGCCATCACGTCTTTTCTCTGATATGCCTTCAGCGCCTCGTCGTTCGTGCGGTAAAAAAAGAGATCGATAGCGGTGATGAATGGCGCGCCGCCGTAGAATCGCTGGTTCGCGGCAAGCGAAAACGATACGATGCGTCCGTATTTATCTTTGGTGAATTTCTCAAAACGGTACGGCCCGGAGCCTATCGGCATGAGATTCGCGTCTGCAAGATTGATGTTTTGCGGGTTGATATTTTCCCACGCGTGTTTCGGAATAATACCGATCGTCATGCGCTCGAGAAATTGCGAATAGGGGTAGGGGAGTATCAATTTTATCGTCCGGTCGTCACCCCTTTCCACTTTGATTCCCTGCAAGCTTGCGCGCTGCGGGCTGCCGTAATCGGGATCAAGGATCGAAGAGAACGTGAACGCCACGTCATCCGCGGTCACGTTCCCCCCATCGTGCCATTCCGCATCGCCGCGAAGAAAGAATGTGTACTCCTTGCCGTCCTGCGATATCTCATATCGTTCCGCAAGGTCATTGACGATATTTCCGTTCGTGTCGTATTTCATCAGCCCGGAATACACGAGCGCCGCGATATCTTTGTCCGCATCATTGATGCCCAAAAGAAGCGGATTGATGAATTGCGGCTCTCCGACCAGCGCTTCGCTGTAGGTGCCTCCGCGCGCGGGTATCGCGTCGGTGCGTTCGATGTATCCCATCCATATCCATGCGATACCAAATGCCAGCGCAAGCGCGCACAGCCCGATCGTGCCATACCGTTCTTTCGCGGTAAGTACGCGCGGCAATTCACGCCACTGTGGCCACGATGGCCATCTGAAGTTTTGAGGTCTTGTATCGATCTCAGTTCGAGTTAATGGTTTTGCCGACCATGCTTAGAGCAATAGCCGTATGAAAGCGCCTCCGATGAATAAAACAGAAAGGACAATTGCCGCAATAAAGATCATTCGCTCCAATCCGCGCTTCGTGTGATACGCGCCGCTTCCGTTCCCGCCAAATGCTCCGGAAAGCCCCGCGCCGCGCTGCTGCAAAAGCACCGTGATAACGAACAACACTGAAACGACGATCATTGCCACATTAAACCACATCATATATACAACGTTAGAAATTACGACTGAAAAACAGAACCGAAAGAGCAAAACAAAAAGATCGCGCACAGATGCTTTTTACTTTCTCGGTTCTATTTTCGAAAGACGATGTGTGTTGCGAAGTTTACCGCGCTGACAAGCAGCGTCGCGAGAAAAAGCGCTCCAATGCTTGCAATGCTCATCTGCGGGAGGAGAAGGTCGGTGACCCACAATACTCCCATATTAATGACCAGAATGAAAATCCCTAGCGTAAGCAGAATGATCGGCCCCAGCAGTAATTTAAGTAGCGGCTTGAGAAAGAAATTCACCGCAGAAAATACAAGCCCGACGATGAGCGCTCCCTGCCACCCTCCGCTGATCGCTACCCCTGCGATATAGTACGAAGCAAGGAATAACGCGAGTACATTCCCAAGGATAAGGGCGATTAATCTCATTGGGGTCTATTATAGCATAGGGGGATAGAAAAGACAATAGGTATAGAAAAACATCCCCCGCAGATATGATCTGTGGGGGATGGTGCAGTTAGCACAGGTAGCCCTTTTTGGGTTCCGGCGCGATGTCCCTTTCCTCCTCTTGTTTTACCGTAAGAGAAAGTTCGACCTTGTCGATGCTTCCTTTTACATCGGTATATCCAAAGATCTTTGCGTCAAGCTCCTTGTGCCGCATGTTTTCCAATACAAGAACAAGAAGATCGCTTTCGCCCTGGTTCTCTGCCACGAATTCAATAGAAAATGAGCCGCCTGTTGGAGAAGGTGTTATGTTCGCTTTCATTTCCTGCCTCCTTATTACGATGGGTTGGTTGCTCAAAAGAACTAGTTTGAGGTCAGCACACACGATACTGAGTTTCCAGAATAATAGCAAATATGCATACGGTTGACTTCTCATGCAAAGGGACTAGAATGCTTTACAAAAACATAACGCTCATTGATAATAGAATAATAAACCTTAATCGGAGAAGGGAGGGATCATATGCGGCAATATCTTGAATTGGTTGATCATATCCTCACAAAAGGGGAGCGGAAAAGCGACCCGCAAGGAGTCGGCAATATCGCGGTGTGCGGGTATCAAATGCGGTTTGATCTCTCAAAAGGGTTTCCGCTCATCACAACGCGGAGCATGAGGGGCTCATGGAAGGCGATGGTGTACGAATTGCTGTGGTTCCTTTCGGGGAGTACAAATATCAAGGACTTGCACAAGAACAATGTCCATCTTTGGGACATCTGGGCGACAAAAGAAATATGCGAGAAGCTCGGCCTTGAAGAAGGCGACCTCGGGCCCATCTACGGCAAGCAGTGGCGGGCGTTTGACGGAGGCGGCGGCATCACGGTTGATCAGATAAAAAATGTCGTTGAAGGGATCAAGAAGAATCCGGATTCCCGCCGTCATATCGTGACATCATGGAATCCTCGCGAGGCAGACATGGTGTTTGTGGCTCCATGTCACTGCTTTTTTCAGTTTTTTCATTCAAACGGAAAACTGAGCCTGCATCTTTTTCAGCGTAGCGCTGATGTGCCGGTCGGCGTGCCGTTTAATATCGCCGAATACTCGCTGTTGCTGATGATGGTGGCGCAGGTCACCGGTCTTCAAGCGGGGGAATTCGTGCATACGCTTTCCGACGCACATATCTACCTGAACCAGGTGGAAGCGGCGAAAGAACAGGTTACGCGCACGTCAAAAGCATTGCCGCGCGTTCGCATCAATCCGGATGTGAAAGATATTTTTTCGTTCACATTCGACGATTTCACGCTTGAAGAATACGATCCGCTCCCATCAATAAAATACGAGGTGGCGCTATGAAGTTATCGATCATCGTCGCGATGTCGCAAAACCGCGTTATTGGCAGGAACGGCGATCTGCCATGGCATCTGCCGGAAGACCTGAAACGGTTTAAGGCGCTGACCAAAGGAAAAGCGGTGATCATGGGAAGAAAGACATACGAATCGATCGTGAAACGCATCGGCAAGCCGCTTCCAGACCGCCGCAACATAGTCATCTCTCGGGATCCCGATTACCGCGCAGAAGGGTGTGCCGTGGTTCCTTCGCTGAATCACGCATGCCGCCTCGTACAGCATCTGGACGAAGAGGTGTTCGTGATCGGAGGAGGGCAGACATATCAGCAAGCCCTCCACGCTGCGCAGCGGATATATTTGACGCTGGTGCACACCGTTGTTGACGGTGACGTATTTTTCCCGGCGTTCGAGGAAGACGGCTGGCACGAAACAAGCCGCATGCGGCATCGGCGTGATGCTACGCATGCGCATGACTACTCGTTCATCACATATGAGCGGGCAAAGGAGAAGGCATGAAAAAACCAACACAAAAAAAGAATAAGGTCGTCGACATGCGCTTTGCGAAAGGCGCGGAATACAAAGCGGTCCTTTCCGCGATAAAAAAAGAAGGGGGGTGTCCGTTTTGCCCGAGCAACTTCAAGTATCATAAGCATTCGATACTGAAACGGGCTCACGACTGGTTCATTTCAAGATCAAGTTGGCCGTACGAGAACGCCAAGCATCATTTCATCCTGCTCAAAGTGCTTCACAAAGAACACATCGAGGAGCTTTCATATGATGATATGAAATGCGTGCTCGCGCTGACGCAGTGGGCGGTCAAGGAGTTCGGCATTAAAGGCGGGGCGCTCGCGATGCGGTTCGGCGATACAACGTATACCGGCGCGACCGTGTGCCATCTCCATTTTCATTTTATCGTTCCCAAGAAAGGAAGGACGGTGAATTTTCCGATAGGGTAATATAAGAGGAACCCCATAGAGCGACGCGAATGACGCCTATGGGGTTTTTTATTTCACCAGCACGATTTCCACGTCGCGTGCTTTCAGCACGCGCTCACCGTCAAACGACGAATGGCCTACCGCAAAGAACATGCGCTTGATGCCCGCATATGCGATCAATTTTGCGCATACGGGGCAAGGGAAGGTGGTGACATAGATATCTGCTCCTTCAAGACCAATGTCTTCGCGCCGGGCCGCCTCCGCAATAATACCCTGTTCGGAATGAAACGCGGTGGAAATATGGCTGAGCGTTCCGGCGGGGATATGATCTCTGATGTCGCCGTACACGTACGGCATGTGTTCCGAGGGAACATGGAAATTATGCATTTCAAGGACGATGCGCTTGTTTTTTACCACGACGGCGCCAACCTGCCGCCACCAGTCGGAGCTTTTCTGAGAAATCGCCGTCGCACGGGCCATTATTTTTTTATCGAATGCGCTGCGCGATATCCGGTGATGGCGCGGCGGCTTTTGTACATGTACATGCGCTTTGTCCCATCGCAAAAATACAGGGGCATAGATGACACGCGCACTCGGCAAATATTTTTCGATGAAATTTCGTGATATTGTTTCATCCGCAGTAACGATAGTATATTTTGCCGCCGCAAGCTCTCTTGCTTTTCTCGGCGTGAGCACGTTAACCGACTTGAAAAGGGAAAGTGCGTCAATAATACGCTTCATCTCTTTCGGCTTTATCGCGCGGATTTCTTTTTCATGCGGCGAAAGCTCTTTGATAAGCTGTGTGTCGAAAAGATGCACGCTCTCCACCTGCCGGGCATATTTCTTGAACAATGCAAGATATCCCGCGTGGAGCACCGGAACATAGAGGGCGAGTGCGCGTTTCATTATAGTTTTCTCTTCTCTAATTTCTCGAGATTTTTTCCTGCTTCCTCAAGGTATTTTTTTACGAGGGTGTGGATCGTCACCGATGTCGATGTTTTCCCCTGTGGCGGTAGCACTACAACTTTTTCGCAGTGTTGGCGGATGGCGGCAAGCTGTTCTTCCGGGTAACTGTTTTCTACCGCCACGAACACATCGGGACGGATTGTTTTGATAAGCTCATACTGCCAGTCCCCCCTCTCGTCAACGTCGTCAATCAGCGTGATATAGTCAACGTAATCCAAATGCGAAAGCAGTTCCATTCGTTCTTCCTCCGTGATCGCCGGCCGCATCGGGCCTTTATATAGCTTCATCGTCCGATTGCTGTCCACCCCCACAAGAAGCGCATCTCCCTGGAGAGCCGCCTGCAACAGATATCGTGCGTGGCCGACATGGAAAAGATCCCATGAACCGATGGTTACCACGATGCGCTTATTGGCGGCACGGAAGCCGTCCGCGATCCTCTCGATCTTCCCGTAGTCAAGCACGATTTTGTCCTTAAAATTTTCTCGCTGTTTCATCATAAATATTTGCTACAATGAGACCATTATTACTATATACCATTTCTTTTATTTTTTGTGAATCCAACAAAGAGGCATGCTAATACACGTTTCTCGCTTTCACGACATTATCGAACAAATGAATAACGGTCAAAGGGCCGATCCCGCCGGGAACGGGGGTAAGGATCGCGGCTTTTGCGCGTACTTTCGCAACCGCAACATCGCCGACGATCTTTCCATGATATACACTCACACCCGCATCGATGATGCGCACGCCTTTTTTGACCGTGGTGATGAGATTTGGCTTGCCCACGCCTGATACGATGATATCGGCATCTTTGGTAAGCGATGAGATGTCTTTTGTCGCGCTGTCTGCGATGCTGATATTTTTAAATCCGCGCGCGCGGAGAAATGCATGCAGCGGTTTGCCGATGACGCGCCCGTACCCGATGATCACAATGCGGGCGGAGACATTCGGCGCACCGGTATACGAAAGCATTTCCCAGATCGCAGCTACCGATGGAGCGATGAACGGGGAATTGCCCCGGAGATTGTCGACATCTTTTTTCGGCGCGATCGCAGCGATGACGCGATCGGCGTCGGCGCGTTTCGGCAGGGGAAGTTGTACGATGATCCCGTGTACCGCGGTGTTTGCATTCAGTTTTTTGACCTGCGCGATAATATAGTCTGCCGTTGATCGTTCGGGAAGATGTAATAAAAAAAAGCCGCATCCCAACGTTGTCGCCATGCGTTCTTTTTGGCGGACGTATGAGAGTGATGCGGGGTCATTTCCCACGAGCACCACCGCAAGCGTCGGCGGTGTCTGTATGCCCTGCACTTTTTTTGCGATAGCCCGTTGATTTTTTTCTACAAATGGTGCGCTCGGGAGGATCATTTCGATGTCATTTCCCGCACTGTACCTTTTGTTTTTTCTTTCTGTTCGTCAGTGGGGTTTTTTAGGAAATCCGCGATCAGTTTGCCGATCACTTTCATTTCCGTTTCTTTCATCCCGCGCGCGGTGAGTGCCGGTGTGCCAAGGCGGATGCCTGATGGGTCTGCCGGTTTGCGTGTGTCAAATGGGATCATGTTGAAGTTCGCGTAGATGCCGCATTCGGCAAGCGTGTCAGCGCCATATTTTCCCGAAATGCCAAGCGGCGTGCAGTCGATGATCATTAAATGGGTGTCGGTGCCGCCCGATACGAGCCGCAGGCCTTCGCTCATCAATGTTTCTGCGAGCACTTTTGCGTTTATTGCGACTTGTTGCTGATATTTTTTATACTCATCCGTCATCGCTTCCTTAAAGCATACCGCTTTTGCCGCAATGATGTGTTCAAGCGGCCCGCCCTGCATGCCAGGGAATACCGTCTTGTCGATCTGTTTTGCGTATTGCTCTTTGCATAAAATAATAGCGCTACGCGGGCCACGGAGTGTTTTGGTGGTTGTAGTCATCACCACATCGTGCGTTGGCACCGGGCTTTCATGAACGCCGCCCACCACAAGCCCTGCGATATGCGACATGTCCGCCATCGCGTATGCACCGACCTCTCGTGCGATCTCTGCAAAGCGTGAAAAGGGTACCGCGCGCGGATATGCGGTGTAGCCCGAAAGAATAAGTTTTGGTTTCACCTCGCGCGCGAGTGCTGCCACTTTGTCCATATCCAATACTTCCGTGTCTTGCTCAACGCCGTAATGCACGAAATGAAATAATTTTCCCGAAAGCGATACCGGGTGGCCGTGCGTGAGGTGACCGCCGTGCGAAAGATTCATTGCGAGAATAGTATCGCCGGGTTCAAGAAGTGCGAAATAGCAGGCAAGGTTCGCTCCCGAGCCGGCGTTTGGCTGAACGTTCGCATGTTCCGCGCCGAACAATTTTTTTGCGCGGTCGATCGCAAGCTGTTCGATCTGGTCGATATATTGCGCTCCCGTGTAGTAGCGTTTGCCCGGGTATCCTTCCGCGTATTTATTGGTCAGCACCGTGCCCGCGGCTTCAAGCACCGCATCGGACGCGATATTTTCAGATGCTATCATCAAGAGCCCTTCCTGCTGGCGTTTTTCCTCCTGCGCAATAAGCGCATCGAGTTCAGGGTCTACTTTTGGCAGATGATGTCGGGGAATCATTGCTTTCTATAGTACGATATCAGACCGTAAAACGCAAAAGTTTGACATAACCTATATTTAGGTGTATTTTGAAATAACTTCTATCGTGTAGAGGATCGGTACATTCAAGGATATATCGCAACACCCGTCTTCTGATAAAATACCTCAACGGGACTGAATCCGCAATGACGCTTGCGCGGTCTGGTGTTGATGAGATATTCCGCCTGAGCAATTTCCTCGTCCGATACATCATCCCAG
>JACRAK010000012.1 GCA_016234725.1 Candidatus Azambacteria bacterium
CGCAACGGTATCATCGGCTCGTCGGTATACAAAATAAAAACATTGGCGAAATTCATGGGGTTTGACACCACGACCGCGGAATTCTCCACGCGGATGTCGCAATACTTTATAACGACAGGCGGCTCCGAAGCAGAACAAAATGCGGACCTTGACCGCCGCGTGAGAAACGTCTTACGCGATGTATACATGTATTACACCGGCATCTTCAGTCAAACCGATGAAATGCTCCCTCCTCAAAAAAGAAATATCGTCTCCTCTTGCGGGCAGGATGCCATTTTAGGATACTATTGCGAGCTTACCTCCATCGGCGCGAATCGTGAGAAAGTAAAGATATTTAAAGACGCGCGCACAAAACTCGAGGAGCTGCAAAACGATTTCTCCCTCATGGTAGAAGAGACATCAAAGGTTTCCGAAGAGTTCCAGACGCTCTTCTCAAACATCACCGCGCAAAAACAAAACCTGGAAGACTTGGTAAAGCTCCTGAGCAATCTCCGTACTGATTATGACCAAGGCAACGCATGCGTGGGGATCCCCACTGATGCCAGCAACCTATGGAAACCAACCGGCACCCAAGCGGCCATCGCCAATCTCGCCCCTCTTAATCAAGTATTTAAATCAAATTGGTTCGAATCGATCTTCGGATATTACAGTAGAAAAGCGAGAAAGAAAATGCAAGAGGAAGCCGAGCGCCGTGAACGCGAGCGGCAAGCATTGCTCCAAAGCTGTCGCACCGGCATAAGCAACTACAACAAACATCTTGGCCAGCTCGCCGATCAATTTGTCTGCAATAAGACCAACCCGAAATATGAGTAGCGTTATCCGCATAATTGTAAAAAAGAAACGGTGGGCAACTCTCGTGCTTTTATTTGTCGTGGCGGGGTTTGTGCTCTCCGCGCAAAGCGCGGCGGCAGCCACATGCGGCTGGCTTGATCTCGAGTGCCATACTACTAACCTGCTCTTCTATGTTTTACAGGGCCTTACCGCTGTTCTCGCATATATTGCCAATATCACAAACTGGGCGCTGCAACCATCGCCCATCACCAGATCATACTTTGTACAAGAAGGATGGAAGGCAACGCGCGACTTTGCCAACATGTTTTTTATCCTTATTCTCCTTGCCATCGCGCTTGATTTTATCCTCTTTAATTCGTTCGGCGTCAAGCGCGCGCTCCCGAAACTGCTTATCATCGCGCTTCTTATCAATTTCAGCATACCTATTGCAGGCGTTCTTCTTGACTTTGCAAACATAGTAACGAATTTTTTTCTCACCCAGGTCTCACAAGGAGGGTTCACCCAAAACGTCGCCCAAAGCGTCAACTTGCAACGAGCTCTCGATGTGGATACTTTTGTGTCCGCAGGCAGGGAACTCACCGAAGACAAAGTCGGGGGAAATACATTCATTAACATTCTTTTTGCCATTGGCATGATAGCTGGGATGATATTTATTTTTTTAGCGCTTGCGCTGATGTTCCTCATCAGAACCGGATATATTTCCGTGCTCCTCATCTTGCTTCCTATCGCGCTGGTTCTTTCCGCATTTCCCCCCACCAGCAAACATTTCAGTAAATGGATGAGTAAATTCACGCAATGGGTCATGTTTGCTCCGGCGGCGGCGTTTTTCTTATACCTCTCCATGCTCGTGCTCACCGCAACGAACGCCCAGGGAAAATCTAGGATACTTGAAATGGGCGGGGGACTGGCGCCGGATAATTTTGCGTTCACCTTTCTAAGATACATCATGGCATGGGGGCTGATGCTGATGAGCTTGACTGTCGCCCAAAGCATGGGAATAACAACCGCGGGCGCGGCGCTCGCCACATGGAAAAAAGGCACCGGGTGGGTGCGCGGGAAGGCGTCGCAAGCGGGCAAAAGGGTTTGGAAAGAAACTGGGGGGAGGGGGGCTGATGCGGCAGCACGAGCTCTTACTGCTCCGGGTCGAGAGCCCGGAATAATCGGTGGGTTCGCCGCAAGGCAACTTCAACGAGTTGGGGTGGCGTCACGGGTCGGAGTAGAAGCGCGAGAAGACGCCCGGCTAAAAGACAAATACAAAAATTACACCGCTGAGGAAATGGACAAAGAAATCCAAACGCTTAGCCGATCAGGTTTGAATAACAGAAAGGTGGCAAAACTTGTGGCAATGCAGGCGTCAAAAGGAGAAGCGCCGAATGTGGTTGCGCGAACTGAAGCGCATGATGCCGCTGGAGACGCGGCTTACGCAGCTAGGAATCAATCTGCATTGCGACAAATCTACGACGGCGCGTTTGTCTCTGAAGCCGATAGAAGAAAAATGAGGAAAGCGCATGCCGGACTAGCCCTTGAGGTTCTTCCTCAAGGTCCTCCCGGCTCCGCCGAACACCACGCACGAAATGAATATCTTCAAGGGCTGCGCACGTCTGACATAGAAAACATGGCTCCTTCAACTATTAATGAGGGTTTTATTCACGAAATGATACTAGCCGGCAGCTTTACAGACTCAAGGGTCAAAGCAATGTTTGAAAGAAATCCTGCTGAATTTGCACAAGAAGTTAATAAATGCCTAGCCCCATTATTCTTGTTGGGTGCTGCGCAACAGGTTAACAACTCGGGTCCATGGTATCCCGGTACTGTCACTCTCCCCAATAGAACGCTTGCTGACCGCGAGACAGACGCACTAAAGGAAATAAACAACCAATTTCCCGGAATGTCGGTTCAACAATGGCGCAACCTCTTGGCATATACAAATAGCAACGTAGCTACACAAAATTTTGGCATCGTGCCGCTGCCAAAAGCACAACAACAGTCAAATCAACCACAAAATCCTCCTACTTCCCCTAGTGGCCCCACTATTATTATGCCTCCGACTGGCTTTGGTGGCGCACGTAGGCCTTAACTTATGCAGAACATCTCCCAAGAACAAATAATAAAACGGTATTTCTTACTCTCAAAGCCCCTGCAGGATGCTCTTTTTTCTGAAAGAACTTCAAGCGCCGTTGGGAGGGCATCCGTATTACGCGACGCGGAGCCACACGTCACAAAGATAGCAATGCTCACCGGTCGCGTGCTTCTCGGCTACCTCCGCCCGGAAACATTCGCATTTGAAATACAGAAGGAAACGGGCATCGATGCGCTCAAAGCGACGCAAGTCGCGCATGACATCGATACAGAGATCTTCAGCGAGGTGCGGCTTGAGCTGAAAAAATTATATCCGCCGACCATCCAAACGCCCACCGTACAGGCGCCCGGTTTCTTGAAACCCGAAACTCGCAACGTAAAACCCGAGATTCAAGATTCAGGATTCACGATTCAAGAGAAGCCGCGCTACGTCGTACCGATCCCCGAACGATTCAAAAAAACAACTCCTATACCGCCGCCAACGCAGGAACCAAAACAGGAAGCGCCGCCTATTCCCGTTTCTGCGCCAGCGCCTTCACCCTCCCAAGTTTCCGCTGGAAATTTGGGAGGGCAAGCCCCACAGCCACCCAAGATTCAAGAGCCAGCAAGTCCGCCTATGGACCCGATAGTGCCTTTGCCTACCTTTATACAATCGAAGTTCACGAACAACACAGATCTTGAAACTCGCAACGTGAAACCTGAAACGCAAAGCCCGCAACATGAAACTCGCAACACAAATCTTGAAACTCGAAACTTGAAACCTGAAACCCAGGATTCAGGTTTCAGGATTCAGGATTCAGGAGCACCAATTCAGGATTCAAGTAAAAATGATGCGCTTAAAAACGCATTCGGCAAATTCACTATGCCCTCAACCGCAACAGGGATCAAAAAAGAGCCGGAAAGTCCCTACCGTGAACCCATAGAAGAGCCAAAAAAAGCAGGAGAACAAAAGCCAACCGCAAAAGTCCAAGGAAAAGTAATTGATCTTTCGCGGTTTTAGTCTTGAATCGTGAATCCTGAACCTTGAATCTCAAGTTTCACGGTACGGGGTTTCAAGATTCATGTTTCAAGTTTTAAGATCCAAGCCGCATGAAGCAGTTCCAAGTCCCACAATTTATCGACGTGGAAGATAAGATCCTCGGCCCCATCACGATGCGCCAGTTTTTCATCATGCTTATCCCCATGGGCGCGGGGATCTTGTTGTATTTCTTGCTTCGTTTCTGGCTTGTGATCATCCTTGAAATACCGCTTGTCATCGGGTGCGCAGTGTTTGCTTTTTATCGTCCCTACGGCATGCGCTTCTCCCGCTTCTTTTCCGCGTTTTTGAGCTATTCGCTCAAGCCCCGCATGTTCATCTGGAAACACGAAGAGCGCGCGCACGTCGTATTCACCGGAGAAGGAGCGGCGCCAAAAACGGCGGAAGCGAAAAAACAAACGGCCGCACATGGGGGACTGAAGGCAAAAAGAAGTAGCGTCGAAACCGGCAGCGTGTATCGGGAAGAATCTTGAAACTTGGAGCGTGAAACTTTTCATGAACAACTCAAGAAAAAGATGGATACTTATGCACGCGCCGTATATGCGGCAACACAGAATTTTCCGAAAGAAGAAATGTTTGGCGTTACGTCGCAATTACGCAGAGCGGCGTTATCTGTTATCTTGAACTACATTGAAGGCTATGCTCGGGCTCGGAATAAAGTACATAAAAACTTCCTTGAAATTTCATACGGATCCCTCCAAGAATCAAAATATTTGCTTGATTTTTCAGTAAAGGAGAACTACTTAACAAAAGAAAATTATAGTAAGATAGCAAAGCTCGCAGATGATATTGGCGCAATGCTTTGGGGAGTCCTACAAAAATTATAAGTTTCGAGTTTCCCGTTACGAGTTTCAAGATTCAAGTTCCAAGTTTTAAGATTCAAGATTCATGGTCCAAAAACTCCAAGCACAAGCAACACAACAACTCGTCGACGTCGAAGCGATCCGCGACGGCGTTATTATCCTCAAAAGCGGCGCCATGCGCGCGATCCTCATGTGCTCGTCCGTCAACCTCGCGCTTAAATCGCAAGACGAGCAGGACGCGCTTATTTATCAATATCAGAACTTCCTCAATGGCCTCGATTTTTCCGTGCAATTCGTCATTCATTCGCGCAAGCTCGATGTCACCGACTATCTCAACGACCTCAAAGAAGCGCTGAAAGCGCAGGACAACGAACTTTTGCGCATTCAAACGGAAGAATACATCGATTTCATCCAAAGCTTTGTGGGCATGCAGAACATCATGTCAAAAACATTTCTCGTGGTCATTCCATATAGCCCGCAAGAGGATGTGAAGGTCTCTTTCGCCAATCGCATCTTTGGAAAGAAATCCTTTTCATTCGTGCAAATGTCGGATGAAGAATTCCAGAAATACAAAACCCAATTGTGGCAGCGCGTAGAAAACGTCATTTCGGGCATGCGCTCGTTCGGCGTTCGCGCGATGCCGCTTTCCAACACCGAATTGATAGAGCTGTTCTTTGACCTGTATAATCCGGGGGAAACCGGCAAACAATTTCTTTTATCGGAAAATATACAATAATACATGAAACGTGAGTCTTGAAACTCGCAACTTGAAACCTGAAACCCCAAATTCAAGATTCAAGATGTAAGTTTCAAGATGCAAGAACAATGGCACTATTCAAACAACCGAGTATGGAGACAGACATTCCGGAGATCTCGCCCGCGGCGGGGTTCAAAGACGTTGTCGCGCCTTCGGCGGTGCTTATCGACAGCCGCTTTCTTCAGTTGGGCAATAAATTCCTCCGCACGCTGTTTTTATACTCCTACCCCCGCTACCTGAACACCAACTGGTTCTCGCCGGTGATCAATCTCGACCGATTCTTCGACATCGGCATCCATTTCCACCCCGTCGACACCTCGATCGTCATGAAGAAGCTGAACAGAAAAGTGACCGCGGTGGAAGCGCAGCTTTCCGAGCGCGAGGAAAAAGGACTCATCCGCGACCCTATTTTACAAACGGCGCTCGGGGACCTTGAGTCCCTGCGGGATTCGCTCCAGCAGGCCACACAGAAATTGTTCCGCCTCGGCGCGTACGTCACCCTGATCGAAGACAGCGTCGAACAGCTCGATAAAGCGGAAAACGAGATCAAAGGGATCCTTGATGCGCGCATGGTACTCACCAAACCCGCGAACTTCCAGCAAGAGATCGGGTTCATGTCCACGATGCCGCTCGGCGAAGACCGGCTCGAGATCCACGCCAACCTCAATACCGGCCCCGCTTCCACACTCTTCCCATTCGTGTCGGCCGATCTCACCTCCAATAAAGGGATCCTCTACGGCATCAATCGCCACAACAACAGCTTGATCCTTTTTGACCGCTTCAGTTTGGAAAACGCCAACATGGTGGTGTTCGCGAAATCAGGGTCCGGTAAAAGCTACGCGGCAAAGCTCGAGATCCTGCGCTCGATGATGGTCGGGGCGGACGTCATCGTGATCGACCCGGAGAACGAATATCAGTATCTCGCCGAAACCGTCGGCGGCTCGTTCTTCCGTATCTCGCTCAACTCGCCGCATCACATCAATCCGTTCGATCTCCCCATGCCTTTAAAAGACGAATCGCCCGCAGATGTCTTGCGCTCCAACATCATCAACATGGTGGGGCTCGTGCGCCTCATGCTCGGCGGCCTTACGCCGGAGGAAGATGCGATCATCGACCGCGCGATCGCGGAAACCTACGCCTCGCGCGACATTACGCCGGAAGTGGATTTTTCCAAAGCGGTGCCGCCGCTCATGTCCGACTTCCAAACCATTCTTGCGAGCATCGAAGGCGGCGCGGGGCTTGCGACGCGGCTTGAAAAATACATCACCGGCACGTATGCGGGCTTTTTGAACAACTACACCAACCTCGATGTGAAGAACCGGCTCGTGGTGTTTTCCATCCGCGATATGGAAACGGAGCTGCGCCCCATCGCCACCTACCTTATCATCCGCTACATCTGGAACCTCATCCGCGCAGAATTAAAAAAGCGTATTCTCGTGGTAGACGAAGCATGGGTGATGATGCAGCACGAGGACGCCGCGTCATTTTTATACGGTATCGCAAAGCGGTGCCGTAAATACTATCTCGGCCTCACCACCGTCACGCAGGACGTCGCGGACTTCATGTCTTCAAAATACGGCAAGCCCATCATCACCAACTCATCCATCCAGCTTTTGCTCAAGCAGTCGCCCGCGACGATCGATGTGGTGAAAGAAACGTTCAACCTTTCCGATGAGGAAAAGTATCTTTTACTCGAATGCGACGTGGGAGAGGGGATCTTTTTTGCCGGCCTGAAACATGCGGCGATCAAGATCATCGCCTCATACACCGAAGACCAGATCATCACCTCGAACCCCGAACAACTGCTTTCGATTGAAAAAGCAAAGAAAGAGCTGGAATCGTGAAACTTGAATCATGCAACTTGAAACGTAAAACCAAATGCATGCTTCAAGATTTAAGACCCACGTTTCAAGTTGCGAGTTTCAAGATTTGTGATTTATTGATATACTATGGAAGAGGAAGCAACACAAGAACAGGAGGACGCGCACGCACAAAGTCTGCGGCAGGCGCGCACGCAAAACGCAAAAGGCGAAGACAGCAAGAGCGCGCCCATATCCGACGAGGAAATCGAGAAGCTTGAAAAATTAGCGGCAAACAGAGAAAAGATCGTCACCTTTGTGCTCACGCCGATCATTGCGGGAGGGAATGCTTTGCTTAATTATATCGGCATAGGCTCAATCCCAATCCTGGGCGATGTTATCGATTTAGGTGCGGGAGCCGCTCTGTCGGGCTTCTTGTTTACCCTTGAGGGCCACCCGCGATGGAAAGCGCAGCTCCTCGTATGGGGACTGACGGCCGTGGAGCTTATTCCCGCGGCAGACATTGTTTCTCCGCAGGCAATAGGAGCCGGCCTCGCGCTGTTTATCGCTTGGCGAGCGGGGACCGCGGCTCAAGAAAAGCTCGATCAACTGCGCGGAGCATAACATATAGTGATCGTATGGCATTTATTGTAAGAAATAAAAACTTGGGGGTTGTTTCTTTGCTTCTTTGTTTTGCCTTTCTACTCGTTGCCGCCGGGAGCGTGCGCGCGCAAACAGACATCCCCGACCTCGGTCTTGACGAGCTTTCTGCTCCCTCGGTTGAGCTCATACCGTCATCAGGCGGCACGCTTGGCAGCTTCGCGTCCATTACCGCAAAAACGGCGAATATCGATGACAATTTCGCTTCATTCGATTGGTATCTCGATGACCAGCCGATGCTTACTCAATCGGGAAAAGCGAAAACGAGCTTTTCATTCACCACCACAAAGCCATTCCACACAGTGCGTCTCTCGATCATTGAAGACGGCAAAAAAATAGCAGAAAATGCCGTTTCCGTCTCTTCATTTAATGTTTCCCTGGTCTGGCGCACAAATACATTCGTCCCCGCCGATTATGAAGGCAAGGCGCTCCCCATCGTGGGAAGCACGATAACGCTCACCGCGTTTCCTGACATTAAAGGGGAGTCGCCCGACAATCTTTTGTACACCTGGTCGGTGGACGCCGAGTCCCGCGTGCGCAATGTCCTGGGCGAGCAGGAATTTTCGTTTACCGTTATGAAAAATGTTTCCGCTGTTTTTGTTTCCGTTGAGGTAAGCACGCTGAATCAATCCTCCACGGCAAGCAAGGCGGTTTCTATTTCTCTTGCGAAGCCGCAAGTATTGCTTTCCTCCGTCACGCCTCTCTTTCTTTTCCCGGGAGAAAAAATAGATCTGATGGCACAACCGTACTATTTCAATATCGCAAACGCAACAGATCTTTTATATGAGTGGAGTTTTGGCGGGAAAAGTACTTTAGGGATACCGCCCGATCCCAACGCCCTCACGCTTGCCATTCCCTCTGACTCGGGAACCGGCTCGCAAATGCTCGGGGTAAGCGCGGAAAACCGCAGAACGCCTGGGGAAACAGGGAGGACATCGCTTGAAATAAACATATTATGAACGGCATTGCCTTTTATTTAAAAAAGCGTCGGTTATTTGCAAGCATCGTTGTACTAGCGGCTGTGCTTCTTTTTATTGGCACAGGGGTTTATGCCGCCCCTGTCGTGCTTGAATCAGGCATCCCGGGAGTTGGAACTGGCGGAGCACAAGGCGCAGAGCTCCCTAGTCTCGCTACCTACATTAATTACCTGTATATTTTTGTGCTGAGTTTTGTCGGTATCGCGGGATTTATATCGCTTGTGATCTGGGGAACGGTGTGGGTGGGGTCCGCCGTCGTTGATAATAAAACCCGGGCAATGGAAGGCATTAAAAACACGCTTATCGGCATCGGCATCGCGCTCACCGCGTTTATTATGCTCTACACTATTAATCCTGACCTGACTATTATTAAAGTGCCTACGATTGGAGCTATAACGCTCACCCCTCAAGCAGGCAATTGTTATCAATATTCAGCGAGCACCTGCCCTCTCAGTATGGGGTGCGAGCTTGGCATAATAAATGGGATGACTTCTTGTTTTAAAAAGGGGGATTCTGTTAATGGGTGTTGTTTATACCGGCCGTTCACCGGAGATTTTGCGGGTAATTATAAAGAATGTGCAAACGGGGCAACGTATGTCTCCTGCACCGCAGATTCTTATAAAGGAAGTTTTTATCCTGGTAGAACATGTGCAGAAAAAAAACTTTATAAAAACAACTGGATTATTGACGCTAACGCTGTTGGAAAATATTGCACATACTAATTTTCTCCCTCTTATCTAAATAATAAATCATGACAAAAAAACGAATCATTCTTATAGTGCTTGTGCTCCTGGTGCTTATAATGGGCGCGCTTGCCGCGTACTATTTCTTCTTTAAAAAGCCCGGGGTCACCGTGCAAGAGCCCGCGGCAGGAACGGAACAACCGGCGCCCGAAGGAGAAAACATCGTTGCGATCGACGAGAAGCTTAAACGAATAAGCGCAACTCCCGCGATTTCTCCTATCGCCGCCGCAGACGGTTCTCGCGTGCTGTATGCGGGAAAAACAAGCGGGGTCTTTGAGGTTGATTTTAGTGGAGGAAACCAAAAAGAAACAACGTTCACGCCGCTTAAAAACCTGTACAAAATATTTTGGTCAAAAGACCGGAACGAATTTGCGGCGGTGTATGCAAGCCAAGACGGCAGGAAAACATTTTACTACAACACCCAAACAAAACAAACGTCGCCCTACGACACGCACATCGATTCGCTTGCGTTTTCTCCTGTGGAGAACAAGCTCGCATACCACTATCAGGAAACGGGCGGCGGCATCAATAATATTTCCGTTGCCGACCCTAGCGGCGCAAACGCCGCCACCGTGATCAACACCCGCCTTCAAGAGGCGCGCATCGCCTGGATCACACAAAACGAAATAGCGCTCTCGACCGCGCCATCAGGGCTTGCGCCGAATCTCCTGTGGGTCCTCAACACAAGCACGCAAAAGCTTTCCACCGCGCTCACCGACATCTACGGACTTACCACGCTGTGGGCTCCGGATGGCGAACGTTTTCTCTTTTCTCAGACATCGCAAAAAGGGAAGGGGCTTTCGCTTTCGGTGGCGGATAAAAAAGGAACGTCCGTTAAAAAACTTGACCTGACAACGCTTCCCGAGAAATGCGTGTTTGCAAAAGATAAAAAAAGCGCCGTATGCGCGGCGCCGGCAATCATGCCGGACATCGTATGGCCGGACGATTATTACAAAAACATTTACAGCGCGCAAGAACAGCTGTGGCGCGTGAACCTTGAGTCCGGCAAGAAAGAAATGCTCTATGAATTTGCGGGTATAAGCTTTGACGCGGCCAGCCTCTTACTCTCGCCGCAGGAAGACGTTCTTGTTTTTCTCAATAGAAAAGACGGGTTTCTCTACAGCGTGAAGCTTAAGTAGCCTTAATCTTACGAGACTAAGTCTCATAAGATTGTGCTTTTGAGCTATATTCCAATGATAGCTCTCTGATAGCTTCGCTGTCTATTTCTTGTAACCAATTAAACATACTCTTTTTGTGTTCTTCTGGTCCGCCAAAGCAACTATGTAAGAAGCTTCGTGAAGTTACTGAGGGGAAGTTGTGTTTGCCGATATAGTCGGGATAACTGGACCACCGATAATTTTCCAAAAACTGCATTGCGTCCGCACGATCACCCACCTCTCCCTCTCTCCAGTTTGGAAACTTTAACGCAAAGGGATTTAAATGGAGGTAGTAGGGGAGGTGTATGAAATGAGCCTCGCGCTCAACAAGAACGGCTTTGTATGTGCCTTGGAATAGGGCTCCGGTTCTTTGATACTTTTGGTTGAAGTATGTAGCATACCCCAATCCTACTTTATGCATAAATTTTGCAATACCTCCTTCCCGCCGCTGTCTCAAGAGCAGGTGAAAATGGTTTGGCATTAAAACAAAAGCCAAGATTTCAACGACCATATCTCTTTTCCTTCGTTCTGATTTATGAGACTTAGTCTCATGAGATTGAAGAAAAGGTTTTTTGTAGTACAAATTAGTTGCGGGCAGACTATCATTAAACTCAAACAGATCGTGAATGAAGCGAAAATGATCGCTGTCATCCATATAAATATCACGCTTTTCTACGCCGCGATTATAGATATGGTAAATTTCTTCTTCTTCGAATTTTATTTTTCTCATATTATCATCTTACGAGACTAAGTCTCGTAAAGTCAAGACGTTCTTGTTTTTTTCAGTAGAAAAGACGGCTTTCTCTACAGCGTAACGCTTAAATAAGCTCCCGGGAGGGGCGCATGATCTGCCGCAACACGCGCAGGTCTTCTTGCGTGACGCCTTTGAGCGCATACAGCGCTCCCGCATACACAAGCACTCCAAGCGCCGTAAGGAACAAAAAGCTCTGGGAAGGAGAAACAACAAGCGCGGCGGCCATCACCGCCGCCGCTCCACCCGCCTTCGCCAGCGCCCCGATACGCGGAAGATAGGCCGTTGCCCGATAAATGATAAAAAGCATGAGAGAGGACACCACAAGCTCTGTGGCGGCGGTTGTGGCGGCAGCGCCGACGTACGAATACCGGGAAATAAGGTACAGGTTCGCAATGATGTTAAGCAGCGCGGCTCCTCCGTACACCCACATCACCCTTTTCTGTTCATGGATCGCGATGATCGTGCTTCCAAACAGCGCGCCGAAAAAAATAAATACGATCGCGACAAGTAATATCCGAAGCGGCAGTGCCGCTTCCTCAAACCCGCTCCCCGCAAGGATGCGGACGATGTCGGGAGCGAGATAGATCCCGCCCGCCGTAAGCGGCACCACGAGTATCGCCAGAAAATCGAATGTTTTTTGAAACACCGCGCGAAACATCGTTTTGTCCGCGGTGAAATATTTTGAAAGAAGCGGCATGACCAGCCCGACGAACATGATCGGAAAGAAAATGATGTTCTCAAGTATCTTATACGCGACGCCATATACCCCCACCTCATGCGGCGCCTGTAAAAGCGACAGCAGCAGCGTATCGCCTTTGAAATACACGAGCACGAGCACCGCAGACACCGCCATCGGCCAGCTTTCTTTCAGCGTTCGCGCAAGCGCTTCTTTTCGGAACATGAGCGCAAAAGGGATCTGCCGCCGCACATACGACCACACGACAAAAAACTGCACGGCTCCCCCGAGGGTGAACACGAAAAGAAAGTGGAGGAAGCTTCCGCCGGCATAAAAAAGATACGCCGCCGCCGCAAGCTGCGTGACCCGCGCGGCAATATCGGCAAGCGCGGGGATGGCTGTTTTGAGGTGCTTTTGAAACACCCCCATGAGCACCGCAGAAAGCGACTGGAACGCAAACCCAAGCGCCGCGACCACTACCCCCCATTTCACCGCAGCGCTATACGGCATGAACGAAACCACCGCGAAAGAAAGCGCCATGGACGCGCCCAAAAGAAAAAGGCGCGTTGAGAAAATAACGGATACGACCTTTGCCTCATCTGCGTCCGGCTTGGCGATCTCCCGCGCAAGAAAGGGGTACAGGCCGAAGTCCGCACACACCGAAAAAATATAGAGGAACGCGAGAACCGTGCTGTACGCGCCAAATCCGTCCGTCCCGATGGTTCGCGTGATCAGCGCGACGGAAACGACCCCGAGCGCTCCCGCCGCAAACCTCCCGCCAAACGAGATAAGAAAGTTCTGCGCTATCTTTTTTTTGAGCTCGCTCATTAGGCCTACTGCGCTTCCTCTTTGGAGGTGCTTTTAAGCACATGCAGCTGCTGCATGATCGAGAACCCGGTCGTTACCGCAAGATACAGCGCGATGCCCGCGGGGAGAATGTATGCCGTGAACGCGATCACCGCCGGCATCACGTACACCATTTGTTTTGACATGTGCGCGGAGAAATCGTTCTGCGGGGCGCCTTTTTGCCTCTTTTGCTGGTCTTTCAGCATCATGCGTGATTGATAGAACTGGAGCGCCCCCGCCATGACCGCAAGCACGACGTTGTGCGTTGCCGCAAGATCGACCATTCCTACAAAGAAATGCTGCATGGCCCCGGGATTCGGGATAAAGCCATAGAGCGCATTCAGGCTTTCTTCTTTAAACCCCGCAAAAAATACTCGGTACAGGGCAAACAGGACGGGGAGCTGTATGAGGATCGGTAAAAACCCCGAGAACGGATTTACTTTTTTTTCTTTGTACAGCGCCATGACGCGCTTCATTTGCTCGTCTTTATTATTTTTGTATTGCTCTTGGATCTTCTTTATTTCCGGTTGCAGCGCCATGAGCTCTTTTTGCGAGCGCAGCGCGCGGCTTGCAAGCGGCCACAACGCGAGCCGCAACAGAACCGTGAGAATGATGATGGCGATGCCGAGATCGTAGAACGCCGCGGTTTGATACAACCCTACCAGCGCATTGAACAGCGGGCGGTAAAAAACTTCATTGAACAGAGAACCGAGCATAGTGTATTACTGGGGAAGCGTGGGGAGTATTTTTTTAAGCGAAGCGAACACCGCTTCTTTTATGTCATTGAATTGCGCGTCGATGATCCCTTTTTTTGCCACAAACACCATGTCGCGCCCCTGCGCGGCGACGTGCGGATTTTTTTGCACGATCGCGCGCAGCCTTCTTTTTGCCTTATTCCGTTCCGTTGCCTTTTTCGATACCTTCTTGCTTACCACAAACCCGTAGCGGTCCTTCGCGGAGTTGTTGCGGATATATTTTAACAAAAAAAACGGGGTGGCCACAAACCTCCCCCTTCCCAACACGGCATTAAAATCTTTTTCTGTAACGATCCTCCGAGTCCTTGTGAGCACTGTGGCAATATTAGACCGAGAGCCTTGTTCGCCCCCTTCTCCTTCTTTTTGTGATCGTTCGTGCGCCGGTCTTGGTGCCCATGCGCGCAAGAAACCCATGTTTTTTCGCCCGCTTCTTGTTTTTCGGCGTATATGTTTTTCCCATACCCTTACGTCCTTTGTTTATTTTTTATATACTGTACGAAGCGAATTATACGAGGATTCGCGTATAAAAGTCAACCCCGTTACAAGCTTATATGAGGCATTCTTTATGTATTGACGCAAGCCGTAAGGCGGCTTCGCCTTGGCGCTCACATTAAGAAGAAAATCGTCGACGAGCTTGTAACGGGGTCAACAACACAGGAGCGGGGAAATAAGGGAAGTGCACACGATATCCACATCATATCAACAGAAATTGTTCTTTTTCTCCTTGTTTTGCCCATTTCTGGAAATCTTTCCCAGGTGGTATACTTTGGGAAGATTTCTTTCGCCGCGGGATTTATGGAACACACCGAGCTCTGGCAACACGTGCTTTCCGAGGTTGAGCTGAGCGTATCGAAGGCAAGCTTCAATACCTGGTTTCAGCACACCGGGATCCAGTCCAAACAGGATGGCGTTGTTTTTATTTCCGTTCCTAACTCTTTCGCGAAAGAGTGGCTGGAGAATAAATTCAACAAGTTCATCCTGAAGTCGCTTCGCACCATTTCTTCCGAAGTAAAAGACGTTAAATTCGTGATTGCCGCGTCGCCATCGCCGCTCACCCCGCAAAAAACGAAAAAGAAAAAAGAAGAGGAGGAAAAAGAGATCGCTCTCGACAATCAGTTTGAGTTTGCCGGCGTAGACGCCGAAACCAACTTAAACAGCAAGTACACATTCGATGAATTCGTCGTCGGCTCGTCAAACGAGCTCGCGCACGCGGCCGCCATCTCCGTTACCAAAAACCTCGGCACGATATACAACCCTTTGTTCGTGTACGGAGGAGTGGGGGCGGGGAAAACGCACCTCATTCAGGCGATCGGCAACGAAGTGCTGAAAATGCATAAGGGGAAGAAGGTAAAATATGTCTCTTCCGAGAAGTTCACGAACGAACTCGTGAACGCGATCCAAAACAGGAGTATGGAGCGATTCAAAGAGGACTATAGGCAAAACGATGTCCTTATCATCGACGACGTCCAATTCCTTGCCGGCAAAGACAAAACGCAGGAAGAATTTTTTCACACATTCAATGCGCTGTACGAGAAGAACAAACAAATCATCATAAGCTCTGACCGCCCGCCGAAAGCGATCCCTACGCTCGAAGACCGCCTGCAATCGCGCTTTGAAGGAGGGATGATCGCAGACATCGGCTATCCGGACTACGAAACGCGCCTCGCTATATTAAAAAACAAGATTATTAAAAAACAGGTTGTGCTTTCCGACGACATTGTTGAATTTATCGCAAATAATTTTCAAAAGAACCTCCGCGAACTTGAAGGAGCGCTCAATAAGGTGCTTGTCCACATGAAAATAGCAAAAAACCCGCTTTCAGTGGAAGAAGTGAAAAAGATATTGTATCCGTCTATCCATACGCCAAAAAAGAACATCAATGTAAAACAAATAATCCAGGCGGTCGCGAATTTTTACGGCGTACAAGAAAAACAGCTTATTATCAAAACAAGAAAGCAGGAGATCGTGAAGCCGCGTCAGATCATTATGTATTTGCTGCGAGAGGAATTTAAGTTTTCCTACCCTTCTATCGGCAGCAAGATAGGGGGCCGCGACCACACCACTGTTATGCACGCGTGCGAGAAAATAGAAGGACAATTAAAAGAAGACGAGTCGCTTATAGAAGAGCTTAATCTTATTAAAAAAATTGTGTATAACGCATAGGATAACAAAAGGATAACGCGTGCATAAAACCGGTGTTTTAAAAAAGATGTTTTTATCCCCCTTTTTTCCACCGCACTATCTCCTTGTTTTCCCCACTATTGCCAACATGAAAAACATACACACCGCCTGTCTCTATCCTTATTATCCCCACTTTTTCACCCTTTAATTATAACTATAAATTTTTCTTTTTATTTATATATTTATTATGCGGATAATCTGTTTGCAAGAAAATTTAAAAAATAATCTTCTTACTCTTGAAAGGATCTCTTCTAAAAACCAAGAACTTCCTATTTTAGGAAATGTGCTGTTAAAAACAGAAGAAGGATTTTTAAAAGCGTTTGCCACTGATCTCGAAATCGGGGTGGAGATCGCTATTCCGTGCAAGATAGAAAAAAAGGGGGAAGCGGTGGTGCCGATCAAACTTATAGCGGGATTTATTGCGAATCTTCCCAACACAAAACTCACCTTGGAAGAAAAAAACAATGCAATAGTCATAGAAACGGAAGGGGTCACCACGACCATTCCCGCCGCGAATAAAAATGAATTTCCCATCGTCCCGAAAATAAAAGAAGAGAATATGATAACGATGAGCGGCGAGGCGCTGCGAGGCGGGATCGCTCAGGTGATAAATTCCGCAGCGATCTCGTATACGATCCCGGAGATCGCGGGAGTGTTGTTCGTATGCGGCGCGGACGTAGTGAAGATCGTGGCGACAGATAGTTTTCGGCTCTCGGAAAAAACACTATTTAAAACCAAAGAGTATGCGATAAAAAAAGAACAGTCATTCATCCTTCCGGCAAAAACCGCAGCCGAACTTTCAAAAATAATAACCCCCGAAGATGAGATCGTGGAAATATACCTCGCGCAAAACCAAGTACTGTTCAAATTAAAACACGCTACGATCGTGTCGCGGTTAGTGGCCGGAGAATATCCGAAGTATGAGCGGATCATTCCCAAAACAAGCACGACAAAGATAGCGCTCAATAAAACCGAATTTATTTCAAAACTAAAACTCGCAAGCCTGTTTTCGTCAAAAATTAACGATGTGAAACTGGACATCCGCGCCAATAAAAACGAAATGGAGCTCACGGCGGCAGACCAGGCAAAAGGGAATTTTTCTGCAACGATACGCGCAGACATGACCGGAGAAAGCGCCGAAGCACTGTTTAATTATAAATACCTCCTAGACGGACTTTCCAATATCAGCGAAGAGGAGATCGTGTTCGAGGTGAACGGAGCGGCTTCGCCCGCGATCCTGAAAACAAAGAACGACACATACCAATACGTGGCGATGCCGATAAAAATGTAACAATGTTTGTCTCGTTAAAAAACATCATCCCGAAGGCGATCGAGAAACACGGGATCCACAAACACATCCGCGCGCTCACGGAAAAAGAAAACATAGAAAAAACGATCAGCGACGTGGTAAAAAGAAACGTGATCCTCGTGAAGCACCACGGGAAGAAGATCAGTGTACGAGGGGGGAATTTCTCGGCAGCAAACGAGATACGGCTGCGGGAGGAAGAAATAAAAAAACGACTCGCAAAAAAAGGCATTCATATCGACGCCATCCGCTGCGCCCTCTAAAGGGCGTTTTTATCGTATGAGCGGTAGCTCATACGTACCGACGTTGTCGTAGATGTCGTACGCGTGTACGGTGAGCGTGTGGGGCCTCGGGGAGAGTGGTGTGGCGCTTACGATCGTTTCATACGGATATTGAAAGGCGGAAGAGGCGAACCCATCGTCAAGGGAGAATGAAACCTCTTTGATCGGAAAGGGGGCGGCGATCGATGCGCGCGCGTAGAACGCGTCGGAAACGGCAGTGTAGGGAAGCGGATCAAGGACGATTATACGGGGCGTGTTTTGTTCCGTGTGGATGTCGTCAAATTGCGTAGGAGGCATTTCTGAGGGAACTGCAAAGGTTTTGTTTTCCGCGATCCAGTCGCGTATCGCAACTTCCCAGTTGTAATACTGCGGGTCATCCTGCGGGGTGAGCGGCGCGTCCCCAAGCGGATCGTTTTTATTGATGTAGTGAAGGATGCTGTGAACCTCCTTGAACGCCTTTTCTTCTATCTTATTGGGGGGCGTGCGCGCGGTGACGAGCTTGCGGGAGTCCTTGTCTATCTGTACCACCGTTTCCCCGATGTAGCTGCCGTTGAGAAGCGGCTTGGCGCTGTATATAGGCTCAGGAGGGGGGAATGATGCCGCTCCTTTTAACTGGATCGCTTTTTCCATGAACGCGCGGAAGATAGGTCCTGCGGCGGCAATACCCGCGCCGCCCCGCTCCATCGGGGTTCCGTCGTTGTTGCCGACCCATATCGCAGCGGAAACGGACGGCGTATACCCGACCACCCATGCGTCGCGGTATTTTTGCGTGGTGCCCGTTTTTGCGGCGACCTGCGCGCTTTCAAAAAACAACGGACTCCGTTCGCCAAACACCGGCGCGCGCAACGCGTTGTCGGAAAGGATCGCGGTGATGGTGCGAGCGACATTTTTTGAAAGCACCTCTTTCGATTTCGGCGCCCATTTTTCTATTATTTTCCCGCGCGCATCCTCGATCTTTAAAATAAACGCTTTTTCTTGCCGCACGCCGTCGTTCGCGAATACGCCGTAGGCATACGCCATGTCGAGCGGAGAAACTTCGCCGCCGCCTAAAACGAGAGAGAGACCAAGGGCGCTCGGGTCGGTGAGCGTGGTGACGCCCATGTCGTGCGCGAGAGCAACGACGGATTCCATTCCCGCGAGATACAGCACCTGCACCGACGGCACGTTGAGCGACTGCGCAAGCGCGCTTTTTGCCGATACCGGGCCGCGAAAGCGCTCATCGTAATTAAGGGGGATGTAGGACTGCAAAGGGTCTGCGGAGAACTCGGTCTTCACATCGAACAGCACGGTGTCGGGAGTAAATCCTTTCTGAAAAAAGGCGGCGTAGGCAAGCGGCTTGAACGAAGACCCCGGCTGGCGGTTCTTTGACGTGGTGACGTTGTAATTTCCTTCGCGCTCGATATCAAAATAATCGCGGGAGCCCACCATCGTCAGAAGCTGGCCTGTGGCCGGGTCGATCGCGGCAAGCGCGGCGTTCTGCGCGTTATATTTTTTCTCGTTTTCTTCTCCGATGCGCGCCACGATCTCCTCTGCGGTTTTTTGCAGCTCGTAGTCGAGCGTGGTGTATACTTTCAGGCCGGCGTTTTCCACGTAGTTCGCGCCGTACTTTTCTTCGAGGTAGTTTTTTACATACGCCACAAAGTGAGGTGCCTGTATGTCCGCGCGCTGTTTTTGAAAGAGAAGCGGTTCATTTTTCGCCCGTGCGAGGTCTTGCTCGGCGATAAACCCGACCTTCTGCATGCGCTCAAGCACGTTGTTCTTTCGCGCTATGAGTTCTTCTTTGTGCTGGCCGTACGGAGAGTAGTAGCTTGGCGCCTTCGGGAGCGCTGCGAGCAGCGCCGCTTCGTTGAGCGAGAGGGCGGCGGCGGATTTGCCGAAAAACGTCTGCGCGGCCGCCTCGGCGCCATAGGCGTTCGAACCGTAGGGGATCTGGTTCAAATAGAAGGAGAAGATCTCTTCTTTGGTGTAGCTTTTTTCTATTTTATACGAAAGCACTGCCTCCTTTATTTTTCTCGTGAGCGTTTTTTCCGGCGTGAGAAATGCGTTTTTCACCAATTGCTGGGTGATGGTGGATCCGCCCTGCGCCCTTTTTCCGCGCAACACGTCCACAAAGACCGCGCGGAGCAGCGAGCGAAGGTCGATGCCGCCGTGCTCGTAGAAATTAAAGTCTTCCGCCACGATCGTCGCGTCTTTCAGGTCTTGGCTGAAGCGGTCAAACGGCACAACGGTCCTTTTTTCTTCGCCGTGCACCTCATACAGCAACACTGTGCCCGTGCGGTCATAGATCTTCGTGGACTCCGCCACTTTGCGCTCGCTGATCGTGAACGGGTTGGGCAGATCGCGCAGTAAAAATACGCCCGCAAGCGCGCCGCCCGCTCCTGCGACGAGGAGTCCTCCAAAAAAAAGAACAAGCATCGTTTTCATGATGCTCTTTTTCCGGGAGGGGGCATGCGTATAGCGTTTTCGACGTGGCATATCAGCGTGATGGTATTGTACCACAAAAACGAATACTTTCAAGCTTGACACAAAACAAAAAATTGATAAAATGACTTCGAAAACAGCTTTTATCATTAATCATCTCAGTTTCGTTTCGTGTTTCTACAGCGGGATGCGGGGCGAAGCTCGTTGTGTTCTTACACCATGAAGGAAGAGTATAAGGATGAAGACGCCATCGAAGGCGTTGAAAAAGAGCCGGGAGAAATTAATGACGAAGAGCTTGCGCTCGATGCGTGGGACAATAACGATGACGATGGCATCGTGCCTGAGGCCACCGAAGAGCTGAGTCCGTACGAGGACCAAGAAGAAAAGCTCAGCCGCTTCTCGCCGGAGTACTAGACGGTCCGGCGCGTGCTCTGTTCGAGTGTTTTTAATATCATACTACTGTGCGTACAGATCGCGGCGGCCAATGCGTCCGCCGCATCGTCTTGTGTGAGGGGGCTTTTTATGCCAAGGATCGCTTGCACCATTTTTTGCACCTGCTTTTTTTCCGCTCGTCCGTAGCCGGTGACCGCTTGCTTGATCTGCAGGGGGGTGAATTCGAGTACCGCGACATGATGCCGTTCGCATGTCGCGAGGATGACGCCGCGCGCCTGCGCGACCTTGATCGCGGTCTTGAGGTTTTTAAAAAAGAAGATGTCTTCAATGCCGATCACGTCCGGCGCGTGCAGAGAAAGGATCTCCCCAAGCTTTTTTTCAAGTTCGTGGAGCTTTTGCGGGGTCGTTTTGCCTGCCGACGGGACGGCAATGCATCCGTGCGCGACAAGCGCAATGGACGAACCCGTTTTTTTGATGACCCCGAAGCCGATGAGCGTATCCCCGGGGTCGATGCCCATGATGATCATAAGAAAAAGAGATTAGGAGACAAACGAAACGTTCGAATAAATATCTTGCACGTCGTCATTGTCATCAAGCGCATCAAGAAACGCCTCGACCTGTTTTTGCGCGTGCGGGTTCGCGACGGTCACGGTGTTTTTCGGCGTGTAGTCGAGTTCCGCGCGTTCCGGCACAATGCCCTTTCCTTCAAAAAATGTTTTTATGTGAAATAACTCATCGGGCTTGGTGATGATGACCGCGGCGCCATCTTCCTGCTGTACATCATGTGCGCCTCCTTCGATCGCGAGCGCTTCAATGGCTTCAAACGAAGTTCCCGTAAGCGGCACAACGATCCTCCCGCAGCGCTCGAACATCCAGGTGACCGAGCCGGGGGAGGCGAGATTGCCGCCGTGGTCTGAAAGCAGATGGCGTATCTCTTGCGATGTGCGGTTGCGCGAGTCGGTGATCGCGTCGATGATGACCGCAACGCCTCCGGGCCCGTATCCTTCGAATTGCACCGTCTCGATCTTTTCGCCGCCGCCGCCCGACCATTTTTTCATGATCCGCTGGACGTTTTCTGAGGGCATATTCGCCTCTTTTGCTTTTTCAAGCGCAAGCCGCAGACCGGGGTTCAGTTCGGGGAGAAGCCCCTTTTCTTTGATCGCGATGCTGATCATGCGCGATATCTTGCCGAACACCTTTCCTTTTTGAACGTCTGCGGCGCCTTTCTTCCTTTTAATGGTCGACCATTTTGAATGTCCCGACATGCTGTCTTGAAGCTTGAATCCTGAAACTTGAAACGAGCTACGTTTCAAGTTTTACGTTACAAGTTTCATGGTGTTAGAGTAGCGTTCCCTGATTTTGCCCCGCCTCAAACGGAATGCCCAGGTGCGCGTAGGCGTCTTTGGTGGCGATCCTTCCTTTCATACTGCGGGCAAGAAAGCCGATCTGCAATAAATACGGCTCGTAAATATCCTCAATGGTCTCGACCTCTTCCGAGGTTGAGGCGGCGATGGTCTTAAGCCCCACGGGGCCGCCATGGTATTGAGAGATGATGGTCTCAAGAATGCGCAGGTCGGTCGCTTCAAGCCCGATGGGGTCGATGTCCATCATCGCGAGCGCCTTGTGCGCAACGTCGCGCGTAACGGGTTCGTGGTCGTGCACCTGCGCATAGTCGCGGACGCGCTTGAGAATACGGTTCGCCACGCGCGGGGTGAAGCGCGACGCGTCGGCGATCACATCCACCGCCTCGTCGAGAAGGTTCGCGCCCAAAAGCGCCGCGGAGCGCGCGATGATCTTTTTAATTTCGTCTTTCTGGTAAAATTCCAAACGGTGCGTCGCGCCGAACCGCGAGCGGAACGGCGAGGAGAGAAGACCCGCGCGCGTTGTTGCCGCGATAATAGTAAAGCGGGGAAGCTGTAATTGCAATGTGCGCGCGGAAGGACCTTTGCCTAAAATAATATCAAGCGTGCCGTTTTCCATCGCGGGGTAAAGCATTTCTTCCACCACTTTATGCAGGCGATGCGCTTCATCGATAAAAAGCATATCGCCCTCTTCCATATTGGTGAGGATCGCGGCAAGGTCGCCGACCTTTTCTATCGCGGGGCCCGACGTCACTTTCAGCGCCGCGCCCATTTCTTTTGCGATGAGGTTGGCGAGCGTGGTCTTGCCGAGTCCGGCGGGACCGTACAGCAGAACGTGCTCGATCGGTTCTTTGCGCTTGCGCGCGGCCTCGATAAGAACGCGCAGATTCCGTTTTATCTTTTCTTGGCCGATGTAGTCGTCCCAGCGCCCCGGTCGGAGGGCTAGGTCAAGCGAGGCGTCTTCTTTTTTGAGTATTTGTTCGGGAGGCATACCCCTCTATTTTACTACATTTTTGAGCTTCGCGCGCCCTATTGACAAAGCCAATTTTGTTTGCTATAATTGGGCATCAAAAGTATTTGGCAGTACAGCTAAAACATTAAAAACTCACTGACCTGTAGGCAATTAAGATTTTCTCGTTGATCTTAAATAGGGGTGCTTCTCAGCTTGGGTAGCTTGGTTCCGACTGAACTATTCCTCGGATGTATTCTTTACTCTTGGCTCCGGCTAGGATTTTTGCCTACAGGTTTGTGAGTTTTTTATTTTCTCTGTTTTTTTTGGAGCTATGTTATTGTCCTGCGACGGATTCTATCTCTTCAATGGTGGTAAGTCCCGCAAGCACTTTCAGAAAGCCGTCCTGCTTGATCGATATCATGCCGCTTTTGCGCGCAAGCTCCCATAATTGCGATTGCGTGGGTTTTACGATGATCACTTCTTCCGCGTCTTTGCCCACCGCGAACATTTCATACAGCCCAACCCTTCCTTTATAGCCGGTGTTGTTGCACAGCTTGCATGCGGAAGGCCGAGACACCATCGTGTATTCATCGAGAGCCGGTGCCGCAACGCGCAGCGAGAGGTCCGCGAACGCCGTTTTTAATTTCTGAAGCTCTTCTTTCGTCACCGGGCTTTTCGTGGAACAATGCGCGCACACTTTCCGCACCAGACGCTGCGCGATCAGCATATTGATCGCCGGCGCGATGATGTTCGGAGAAAGATCCATATCAATGAGCCGCAAGATCGCGCTTGGCGCATCATTGGTATGCAGTGTAGAGAATACCAGGTGGCCCGTCAAGGCGGCGTGGAGCGCGATGTCCGCTGTTTCCATGTCGCGGATCTCGCCCACGAGTATCACGTCGGGGTCTTGGCGTAAAATAGAACGAAGTCCGGAAGAAAACGTATACCCGGCTTCGGTGTTCGTCTGGCTTTGTGAAATGCCGTCGACATGATACTCGATCGGGTCTTCGATCGTGATGATCTTCACCGCAGGGGAGTTTATCTTTTTCAAAAACGCGTAGAGCGTCGTGGTTTTTCCCGACCCCGTCGGGCCGGTGACCAAAATAAGCCCGTTGGGGCGCTTCAGTTCCTTCGCGACCAGCTCCAGGTCGTGCGGCAAAAGGCCCAGGTCCTCAAGCGGAATGGAAATGGTCTTGGGATTGAGGATACGCATCACGAGCGATTCGCCGTTGGGCCCCGGAAGCACCGAGGTGCGCACTTCGATCGACTTGTCGCTTGCCGTAATGGAAAAACGGCCGTCTTGCGGCGCGTTGGTCACGTTCAATTTAAGGCGCGAGAGCACCTTGATACGGCTGTTGAGGAGCGCATACATTTTTTTATCCAGCGTCGCGACCTCCTGGAGCACGCCGTCGATGCGGAAACGCACCGTCACGCTGTCTTCTCGCGGTTCTATATGGACGTCCGAGCTGTCGAGCGCGAGCGACCCCGCAATGATAAGCTCGATCACCGCGGTGGCGTTTTTAAGCACTGCGCGCAAAAACACGTCCTTGAAATCGTCGACATAATGGATCTCCTGCTGGAGCTTTTCGAGGTTCTCGGGCGTGATCTCAATAGTGCCCGACACATCTTCTTTTTCTTTCGGCAGGAGCGCGTAAAACCCCCATGCGTGGTCCAAGCTCCGGCCCGAGGCGAGAAAAAGATCGACGATAAGCCCTTTGTTCTTGAGATTTTCTATCATGAGCATCGTCTGCGGATCCTTCGGGTTTTTGACGGCGATCTTGAGGTTGGGGCCGAATTTCTGTATCACCGCGAGATGCGCGCGGCGGGCGGTTTCTTCGTCCACGGTCGAGAGCGAATCCGCGTTGATGGTCTGCGAAGAAAGGTCGACATACGGGATGCCTATTTTCTCGGAAAAGCGCTGTGCCGCCTCTTCTTCTTCTTTCTTGCGCAGTTCTTCAAATTTCGCCTGCTCCTTCTTTTCTTCAAATGTATGTTCACGCATGGTCATATGCGCTTATCATACCGTCAAATCGCGCATTTGAGCAAGCAATTGCATCGTGCTAATTTCCCCGCTGAAAAGCGGCTTTTTATGTGATAAGATGAAGTCATGGAAATCACAGAGAAAAAACTGCAGGCGATTTTAATAAAAGGAAGAAAAGAGTTTCAGCGGTATGTTGGCGCGCTTGGAAATAATTTTTCTTCACAAGTGAAGCTGGTCGCTGAATCGTTGTCCGGCATCCAGAATCAGCTCGTGGCCATTCGGGAGATGGTTGCCAAAAACACGGAGGACATAGAGACGATGAAGAGGGATCTTCATCTCATCAAGCACGATCTTAAGCGCAAGGTTGGTATGACGAGTTTGCAATATTAGAGCGACGCGTGGTCATGCTGGAAACGAAAGCAAAAAGATAAAAAAACACAATGGCATGGCGAGAAGCCGGAAAGTGAAGTAATAAGGCATGCGGGAGCGGATATACAAAATTATGTAAACAAAAAGACGGCATTTGATTGCCGTCTTTTTAAATTATCTACTGATTCGCAAAATTTCTCTCTGCTTCAGATAATGAGATCCCAAAGATTTCTTTGAATTTTTCTTCAAACTGAGGATGGTAGTAGTTTTTATTCAAGGATCGTAATAATCCCAATATTTTTTCAAAGGAATATTTTTCTATCAAAAAGGAGGTAAACAAGCATGCATGTTTATATGCATCATGGTTAGCATATACGCTCCATCCATACTCAGTGGAGAGCTTCGCGACATAATTCTCTTCTATATAATATCCCCGCTGATTTTTATATTGATCGACTTGGCCCGCTACATACATCGCTATCCCTTCATTCAGCCATACGGGAATGGCCGCCGCGCCCACGATCTTCTTTGCGAACGCATGCCACAGCTCATGCTTTAAGATTTTTATAAAATCACTTTTTGGGTGAGAGCTTTGCTTTTCAAAAGAGTTCGGATGAAGAATGTCTATAGAACCATCCGCAGATGTGTTTCCCACATGCCATGGTGGTGTTTTCATCCCGATCCGCTTCTCATAGTTAGCTCTGGATTCGTGGAGTCGGATAACGATAGGGAAGTCGGCGGGTATGTGCAGCTGACCCCCGAGATCAGCAAGCGCCTTTTCAACTTCTTTCTTTATTACATTAAGACCCCTCTTCGGTCCTTGCAGCGTGAAATTACTCATAAGAGGATTATATCACAAAGAAGCAGTCTTATTTCACCGGCATCAGCCATTTTTTTGTGCAAAATTAATTCAATGTATAAATTAACTGAATAACCCATGTTTTTTGGTGTTAAAAGAGCTTAAAAGACATTAAGATATTAAAATTGACAAAAACAAATCTTAGTATATTATTCAACATAGTTAAGGGTAAGGAGAAAGATCTTTAAAAACATAGATTGCAAAATTTAACCCGAGAAAAGGAGGTGGCCGAAATGATCACAAACATGGATGAAAAACTGAAGTTTTATTGTCCTCGGTGCAAAGTAATGTTTTCTTGTGCTGGTGACGATGGCGTGGCAAAATGTCCAATTTGCAAGGTCAAAAGAAGTGATGGTTTTAATCAAATCGGACACAACTGCTTTCAGTGCGTAGCCTGCAAATGCCGATTTGAAAACATTTCAAAAGAAGGACTAAAATGTCCTAACGGATGTGTAAAGGAGGATGTGGAATGAAAAGCAAGAGTGTTATTCTGTCAGGAATACGAGCAACAGGGAGGCTTCATTTCGGAAATTTTCTTGGCGCGGTTCAAAATTTTGTTAAGTTTCAGCAACCAGGGAATACCTGTCTTTATTTTATCGCTGACTGGCATACCCTCACGACTTTTCAAGACCCTAAAGAGCTTCGAGGAAATTTGATAGAGATAGTGAAAGATTACATTGCTGCCGGCCTTGATCCCGAGCGGTCCATTATTTACGCTCAATCAAGTGTTCCGGAGATTGCGGAGCTCTGTCTCTATCTAAGCATGATCCAGCCTTTTGGTGATCTGGTGAGGATTCCGACGTTTAAGGATCTTATTCGAAAGAATCCAAACAATGTGAATCTGGGAATTGTGACGTATCCGGTTCTTATGGCAGCCGATATCCTTGGTCCAAGAGCAACGCTAGTTCCTGTTGGCGAAGATCAGATTCCAAATATTGAACTTGCGCAATCATTAGCGCGCAAGTTCAATAATCATTTCGGCGATACATTTGTTATCCCCGATATGATGATGCAGATGATTCGGGTTCCCGGTCTAGATGGGAATAAGATGGGAAAATCGGAGGCAGATAATGCAATCGATGTAAATTCCCCAATTTCTGTAATTCGCGAGCGATACCTAAAAAAAGGAATAACAGACATTGAACGTAAGCGAGCAAAAGATCCCGGGGACCCCTATAATCGTTGCCAGTCCGTGTATCCTTTGCACGAGCTTATCACGATTGGTGAGGCCGAAACGCGAACCATAGCAACCGCATGCCTAGAAGCCAGGATTGGATGTGTGGAATGCAAGCATCGTCTTGTGGATGGCATTGATAAGATATTGGGGCCATTCCAAGAGGCGCGCGCTAAGCTCGCTGACAAAAACGACCAAATCAGGGAAATTCTTCACGAGGGAGGGAAAAAGGCGAGAGTGCTGGTCCGTGAAACAACAATGGTCGTGCGCGAAAAGATGGGTATTGTCATCCATTAACTCTAAAGAAGGAGGAGGGAAATGTTATGGAACAGTTCTTGAGCTTAAAAGAACTGGGGAGCCGACTCTATAAGGTCGACATGCTTGTTGTTGCTCTCTTGAAGCGCCGAATGGATTTGGCGCTTCAAGTAGGGGAGTTCAAGGTAAGGAATGGGCAAAAGATTTTTCGTGCAAGCGTCGAATCAAAACGATTGGCTCAGGTGAAAGCTGAGGCGCGCAAGCGCAATCTAAGCCAGCACTTTGCAGCATCCATTCTGTATCAAGCTATAAATGAATCATGTAAGCAGCAAATGATTCAGTTGCAAAATACAAATGCTCGGCGGCACAAAAAGGCAAAAACCGAAAAAGAGAGCTACCGCCTCTTGAAAAAAAACCTTCTGCTTCTTACGAGGCGATGGGCTGATTCATATGATGATCAGTATGACAAAGCTTTTTTTGCGACGCACGCTTATCTTGATTTCGAGGATCAGATCCTCGAGCAAGAGATAAGGCAAATTGCTGATCGGGGAATTGCTTTGGACTTGGGGTGTGCAACAGGAAGGTTGTCTACGAAGCTTTCCCCGTCATTCAGATGGGTGTATGGATACGATCTGAGTCCTCATATGCTCATGAAGGCAAACGCAAAAGAAAAAAAAGTCCAAAATGTCAGCTTCATTGAAGCTGATTTAGAAAAAGGAATTCCTCAGTCAGACAGTTCGGTATCGTTTGTGGCAATGAATTTAGGTACGGCAAGCGATATCCGTGATATTTCCGGAGTTCTTAAGGAGGTTAAGCGCGTCCTTGTCTCTGGCGGAAGGTTTTTCTTCTCGTTTTACAATCGAGAAGCGTTGTTGTATCAATGGGATTTCATCCCATGGCCAGTTGGACTTGCTGCTGAAATCAACATCCACAAACATTGCCTAGACGTTCATTTAGGCGCAAAGGTTTTGTCAGTATATGCTCGTCCGTACACCTCGAAGGAGGCGAGGAATCTTTTCCCTAAAGGAATGAAGCTTTCGAAGGTTCTTACTCACCCAACGATCAGCTCCATTCTTCCTAATAATCTGTTTGAAGGAAAAGCATCCATTCAAAAGTCTGTGGCTGATATCGATCGACACCTTGCAAAGGCTCACGATGGCGCATATATCATCGTAACAGGTAAAAAAATGTAGCTTTAAAGACCCCTGTATCCCGGGGGTCTTTTTTATATCTGGTGTCTTGAGGCGCTCTAAAGCTCTTGACAAATTTTTTTATGGTGCTAGATTTAGCTCAGGTCTTTTATAGTAGCAAAACCTTTGATGTGGGTCCCTCGAGTAGTCGAGGGATTGGGCTCATATCGCTCGACATGACATATGGCGAGCAAGGTGGCTTCTGCGAAAGTGGAAACCCGGATTCCTCCGTAATCATGGGATAATTGATGTCAGCCGAAAGGCACTTGAGTCAATGAGGGAAGCTTTTGCTTCCGAAAAAGGGTGGTAGCACGTAGATAAAACTCTTCGTCCCTTTGCGTAATTTTTTGCGCACAGAGATGAGGAGTTTTTTGTTAAAACCCTCAGCATTTAAGGCGAGTTCTTTTACAAATCACGCACAAATCGTGCACAACCGTTTGACCCAAAGGGAGGGTGTTATGAAAAAAGTTTCGCGCATCATTTTGTCTGGACACAAATTGTTAAAGCAAAAAGCTCGGGAAATCTTGGCTATCGACTACGATGTATCCAAACGGGCCGTGGGCAACGAAGGCATTCTTCATTTGCTGGAAAGTACAACAGTTGGCATGCTGGATCGGAAAGTAAAGCACGGAGAAAATCTTTCGTTCGAGGAAGCATTTTGCGGAATGTGTTATGTGCTTGCAGCAACAAACGCCCATTTTTATGAAGCATATCGCGGTCTGTTTGAACGAGCCTACGGCAACACAAACTTCACGAGTGAAAAAGCGCTGGCAATAGCCTCGTCCTTTTTGAGCCTTATGGCGGCGAAAGAATCACTGAATTACCTTACAGCTGAAGAAATTGCTGGAATGGTTGCCGCCGGAATGATGGACACCGTTATTTCGCTTGATGTGCCAAGGGTCGTTGAAACCTGCGGCATGGGAGGCGACAAAGGATTTCGCCGTTCCCGCGTTGGCATTTCCAAGAAAACGATCAACGTTTCAACGCTGAGTGCTCTCGTGCTTTCTGCCATCGGACTTCCTGCCGCTAAGCACGGATCCTACGCAAATACATCCGCAGTAGGCAGCACAGAGGCCATCGAGTTATTTGGGGCAAAAACCTCAATGATATCGGAAGCAGAGGTGTTGGACGTCTTGGAAAAAGCAAACTTTTGCTTTTTTGATGCCCACTGGTGCAAAACCATCCATGATTTATCACATCTTTTAATGATGGAAACGATCAATCATGTGATTGGGCCGATGACCCCACCTTTTAGTTCAAAAACGGAGGTGAACAAGCTCATGGGGGTGAATGAAAAAATTCACCCCAAGACAGTTGCTGAAGCGTATGCGATTCTCCATCAAAAAAGGAAGCAGAATGTTGGGGGCGTCATCATTGTGTGCGGGCTTGACGAAAAAGCTCGAGGAATTGACCCCCTGAATTTTGCTACGGTTAAGAAGCATGCAATTGTTGATGAAGTATCTCCGTATGTTTCTGTGGTTTCCGCGACGCTTAAGGGCGAGTACCTTGGAACATGGATGCTTTCTCCGGAGGATTTTGGGGTTAGCATTGATGCAGAAAAGATTCAGATCGTTAATAAGCAGGAGGAGATCCAAGAAGCAAATATTGCAGCGTTAAGCGGCGCAAACTCCGAGCTCGCAGACTACCTTGCGGTAAATGCGGCGCTGGGATTGTACGCAGCGGAATATTTATCGCGAAACGATGCGATTACGCCGAATGGGCTTAATCATCATTACCTGCGAGAATGTTTCAGGCGTTGCCGAAAGGCAATTTCATCCGGTGCGGCAAAAAATGTTCTTGATGGATATGTGCGGGTAAGTAAAAATGTTCTTTTGTTGACATGAGCAGCATTTTAATAAAGAGGGGGGAAAAATTCTCCCCTCTTTATTATTAGAGAAAAAGAGATATAATAAACTTATTGACATTTCATTAATGGATACTAAATTTAAAAAAATATTTAATAAGGAAAAAGGGGTCATTGTCGGAGCGATTCATTTTCCGCCACTCCTTGGTTTTTCGGAGTTTCCGGGTTTTGAGATCGCTCGTTTAAATGCGCTTAAGGACCTCGAAGCGTTCGTTCATGGTGGAGCAGATGCCATTGTTTTTGAAAATAATTATGATATCCCGCACACGGAATTTGTCGGGCCAGAGATTTGCGCATCAATGCTTCTTTTAGGCGCAGAAATTAAAAAAGCAACGACCCTGCCTGTTGGGATAAGTGTTTTGTGGAATGATTACAAAACAGCGTTGTCTATCGCGAAAGTTTTAGACCTTCAATTTATTCGTATACCGGTTTTTGTTGATACCGTTAAAACAAGCTATGGCATCATTGAAGGAAAGCATGAAGAGATCATGGCATACAGGAAGAACATTCAAGCGGAACGCATTGCGCTGTTTACTGATATCCATGTTAAGCATGCTGAAACCGTGTCGGCGTTTTCAATAATCGAATCCGCACAGAGGGCAATCACAAGAGGATCCGATGGGCTAATTGTGACAGGAAAGTGGACGGGCAACGCACCCACCCTTGCTGAGCTCAAGAGCATAAGGGAGGCAGTGGCAGATTTCCCCGTCATATGCGGCAGCGGAGTTGATAGCAAAAATATTCATGAATTGTTTGAATGTGCAGATGGAGCAATTGTCAGCACTTCTTTAAAAGAAGGAGTTCGCAAGCAAGGGGAGATAAATGTGAAGGGTTACGAACAGCGCATTGATGAAGAGAGGGTCAGAGAATTGGTGATAAGTATTTAAAAACACCGGAGAGCGTCCGGTGTTTTTAATGAGCTAATTAATTTCACTCAAAGATTGTTATTTTTGGAGGTCGTACGAAGAACATCACTTCCTCATCCAAATTCTTCACAGTCATTCCCGATGGAGCAAGGATCACGTGCCCTGTGAGCGGTGCAAAGAGGTTGTGTTTTCCATTAGTGGCAATTTTTTGGCCAGCGATAACCTCTTCGTAGGGTTTAAATTGTTTCACTAGCGAATAAGAAGCATCGGGAAAGATGAGAGAGCTATCAACAAAGTATTCCCGATATTTCTGATCATTGGTTGTTGTTCCTCCTTCGATCATTCCAAGATTTTTCAACAAAACCTCGGTGCAGGCAATCGCTCGCGTGAATGCTTGGGGGCTTTCGTGAGATCCCGCTTCAATTCCCATTACCGGTATCGAGCCATTTCCATAGAAAAATACAGCGGGTTTCGCTATCTGCACGTTTTCTATGTTGGTAATGATATCTGTGATTGGGAATCCGCGAATCAATTGGGGGTGAACAGCCCCGATGTTCATAATCATTCCGTCATTTTCTTGGGTGGTGCTATGAATGTCAAAGCCGACATCAAATTGCTCCCAGATATTTTTTAGTTCTTGGACACGACGGATTTCATACCGAGAGTCATTTTTGTTGCACCTCATAACATTGTCCGGTAGGCGATTCATATTGATGTCCACGAAACGAGACGACATCTTTTCTTCTGTGTTTTTGGCGGCTAAAAATCTTTCAGTTGCGCGAATGTTATTGAGAGAAAAAATAACCACCCCATTTTTAAGACGCTGCTCAAGTGGAAATTTTTCTCTAAAGTACTCAAGTACCGCGAGTCCGCTAGGCTCATTTCCGTGAGTGTGAATCGTTATGCCGAGCACTGGTCCCGATTTGCTCGCACCAATTTTCCAAATCCCACCTACTCCTTGATATGAGGAATTTTTGATAAAATTAAGGTGCTTTTTTAAGTATCCTATCCCTAGGTATTTCGGTGATTTCGGCTCCATTTTAACCTCCTATTTTAAATGAGCAACTAAATTCCTTATTTTTTTGAAGATATCACCTGTGTGTTTTTTTGTAAATACTCGTCAAGCATTACACGCGCCCAAAAAACACCATATCTAGAAAAAAGACGGCATTTGATTGCCGCCTTTTTTGCCGATGATTCTCTATTTCGCTGCCGTCAGTCACTTTTTGTAGCGGGGGAGTGCGCCGGAAACTATCTGCGCATATGTTTCTCGGAGGTGTTTGGTCATCGGACCTTCTTTTTGCTTGTTAAATACAACGCCGTCGATTTTCCCGATGCCGTTCACTTCCACCGCAGTGCCGCAAAAAACGCTTCATCGAATTTTTTATAGTAAGAAAAATAAAAACCCCGGCTAATGAGCCGGGGTTTTTATTAATTCAATTACCTTATCAAGAAAGAGGGTAAAATTTTGCTTTGTTTTCTTATGCTTCTTGTATAATTGCAAGACTTTTTGTCTTATTTCTTTGTGACCATAATAGCCGCGGTCAGGAAGATAAAGAAATTCGGAAAGATCCTCGTTTAGCAAAACTGTTAAAATTTCTTTTAGGTCCCCGACCTGTTTCTCGCCCAATCCTTTTTCATTACAATAACCGCTATATCTTTTTAAAAATTCTATATGCATGATCTCGTGCGATGCTGTATTGGGGAAATCGCTAAATTGATTAAACATGAAGCTGTTCTTTCCAAAAGGAATTCTTTTCCCGAAGGTAAAATAAGCGCGATATTCTTTTTCAAATTCTTTAAGAGGAATATCTAGCATTTTTGAAAGACCTAAAAGGCATTCCTTGCCTGCTTCACCCCATCTTTTTTCTGCTCTTGCTGATATGTCTTTTATAATATGCGTTGCTTTGGGTGTTTTTAAGAATTTATCAAGAACCTTTTCTATTTTAGGAAGAATTTTTTCTTCGGAATCTGTTTTTTCAGCGAGTAATTCAATTTCCTGAGGAATGCCGCCCAAATCCCATTTTTTATGCCCGCCGGCATCATACGATATATTTTTGACACATGAATCAACCCAATTTTTTAATTCCCAATCCTTATTAAATTCAAGTGTGATTTTAGGGAATAAGTTCTTTTTTGAGGCATTTTTCATGCGTTTAAAATACCATAAAAAGAGAAAATGCGCTAGCCTATTTAGGCTAGCGCATTTTGAGGCCGGAGAAGCGTTAATAATCAGTGCAGCAGTCTCCGTCAGGACAGTCGCAGTCACTACACTGACTCGTGCAATCGAGCAAGGTCTTGCTGGCGACTTCTGATTCAGCAAGAACCAAAACTCGATTTTTATCTGTTGTTCCCATTTAGATCACCTCCTTTGTTTTGACATGCCCCCAAATTAACTGTAAGGCTTTAAGTTCAATTAATCGTGGAATCATGATCTTAAAGAGTTTGCAGTATGGGGAAGAAGTGGTGGCTAGGTCATGAGCTCCAAAATTGATGACGGGACATCCGCCCCCACAAACAAGAGACCACTGGCAATCTTGACAGCCCTTGTAATCAAGCACATCTTTTGAATGTAGTTCGGGAAAAGTGTCTTGAGACCACGCCATTTCCAAAAAGGTTTTCTTGGTTTCAAGATTGCCTATCGGCTTTTTATCCATCCTTGCCTGGCAAACAAATACATTGCCGTTATGATCAACGGCTACGCCGGAATGGCCAAGATTGCACCCTCGTAAATGAGGCTTCCTATCGAGATGAATCTCGCACAGCTGTTGCGCGGCAACGGCGCTATGATTACGAATTGCAAGAGCGTAATAATCATAGCAATCATTAAGGGCGCTCGAAGCTTTTTTCATAAAGTCTTCGTATCCCTTAAAATCTCCTACATTATCCCGATATAGACCATAACGAAACGGAATGCTTGCATCAATCAAAAAACGGCTCAGCATAGGCACGCCGGAAATATTTCTATCCGTTATGGTTGTTAGTATCGTCGGGCGGACATCATTCCCCATGCATAAGTTCAGATTTTTGGCCACGACATCAAAAGAACCGGTGCCAGCGCCGAAGAAGCGTGTTTTGTTGTGCCACTCACCTAAACCATCTAACGACATACAGACCCTCACCGAGTTATCTTTAATCATCTTTATTAGATTAAGATCGAGCAGAGTCCCGTTTGTCAGTAAGATTAATTTAGCGCGAATACCTTTTTCTACGAATCGTTTCTGAGTCTGTTCGATCAAAAAATTAATCAACGTTTTATGCAGCGTGGGCTCTCCTCCAGCAAGACGTATTGTTACTAGGTCCAGACCGTGATGGCTTACAGTTTGTTCAAGCTTATCCAGATATAAGCTTGCTGTCTGAAAAGACATGAACTTTTTGTCCTTATTTATATAACAGTAAGGACATTTTAAATTACAGCAGTTGGCTATATGGAGCCATGTGCTCATGCCCTTAACATTGTTTTTTTCTAGACTAGGTCTAAACAGCGGAGCATCTTTTGGTTGAATAAGTCCGTTTTCAAGCAGAAGTTTTATCCGTGGCAAATCTTTCTCGGTCTGAAAAAGGGACAGATTGTCTATAAAGAAGCTTAGTTCTCATGTCGAGCAGGACCACGCCTCTTTTGCTTCCAGGGACAAGCGCATAACCATAGCCGTCTACTTCTCCTGTGTAACAATTACCCGTCTTTTTATATGCCTCTATTTCCCTCATTTTCTTTCCTCCGTAGGTTTTATGATGTTGTAAAAGATCTTTTCGTATTTGTCTTTCTAATAACATAACAATAGCGTTTTTGTCAAATTCTTCATAAGAAGGGTTACTAATCAATAAAAATGAAAAACTCCCTTTCTAAGGAGTTTTTCTTGGTTCGCGTTTTTACTGTACAACCGTCAACCACTTTTTGTAGCGGGGGAGTTTGCCGGAAACTATCTGGGTATATGTTTCTCGCAGGTGTCTGGTCGTGGATCGGTAAGCATTGTAAATAAAAGACCTTTTGTGTAGGATACAAGCGAAAGGAAAACCATGATCCCACGACTTGTCCAGCAAATCACCTATTGGCCGATATACCTCTTTTTTAAAGTGTTTTTTTGTTTTCGCGTGGAAGGACAGGAGAATCTGAAAGGACTGGAAGACAAGCCGGTTATTTTTGCGTCAAACCATGCAAGCTTTCTCGATGGTCCCATGTGTGCAGTGGCGATGCCGCGGGAAGGAATCGTACCAAAAAAGTTTTTTGCCATGCGGTTTCTTGTCGCAAAAGAAGCGTTCGCGTTGGTAAAAAACGTCGTTCCGTTTCCCATATCTATAATCTTTGCGATCTATGTGCGTATGAATGGGGGCGTTCCCGTGGTGAGAGGCATGAACAATATTCAAAAAAATCTTGAGGAAGCAGTGAGGATACTTAGCAAGGGAACAAAAATGTGGATTTTCCCGGAAGGGAAACTGTCAAAAGACGGAACGCTTCAAAAAGGGAAGCGGGGCGTTGCCTATTTGCATCAAGCAACTAGCGCGGCTATTGTGCCGGTAGGGCTTATCGGCACGTGTCGCATGCCTTCACAATTTTTTCGTTTCCAGCGTCCGTGCGTGACGGTGCGCATTGGCTTGCCAATGCATATTCCCGAAGGCGTTTCCTTGGAAGAGGGGACGGACATGATAATGAAGGAAATAGGACTGCTTCTTAGTGGCATGGCCACTTCATTGACCACGGCACGCGTAGAAAAAGCGCCATCAGCGATTTAAATTAGAAAATAAAAAGGCGGCGTAGGCGATAATTGAATCGCCGCCTTTTTATTTTAGAATAACTCCACCCTCTTTTGTTTTTTGCCGACAGGATCAGAAAAACCGGGCGTGGCGGAAGTTATGGCGGAAAGCTTTGAAAAATAAAGGTTTTTTGGTATCATGAAAACATGAAGCTACGATTTATAACATCAAAAATAGAGAATCAATTCTTCTTTATCGCGAATCTTTCTGAATGGCATTTTTCATGTCGATTAGATTATAACCAGGCGTGGATCGAGGAAACAGGAGCATTGAGCAATGAAGAGAAAAGGAAGCTCAAAGTCTTCGCAAGTATCTTGCAGAAACATGGATTTACTTACGATAAGAATGGAAAAACAAAATACATCGGTAAATATTTTTATTGTTATTCGGAGGAAAAAGCATGGGAAGAATTGGGAAAAAATATTACCAAAAAAGAGGCCCTAAGAATAAAAAATGTTTTTAAGATTTTTGAACCACGATTTGAAAAAACATGGAACCCGCAAGAGCTCGCGGCAAGAGTAAAAACAATACAAAGTTTTACAAAAGAAAAAAGATGGAAGGAGCTCGTGCAGCGCGTAAATATATTATTTGGGGGGCCTGCCATAACAAAAAAGATTTTTATTGTTGTCTTGATTTCTCCTCTGGCAGGAGAAGGAGTGACGGCTGCCGGTAGCGCAAATAACGGAGATCAATGCATAACATACGAGATTCCCAAATTAAAAAATGGAGGGTGGGAGCGTGATTATTCTATGGGAGTTTTAGCTCACGAGATCGCTCACGCGTTGTTTTCTAAAAAAGGCGGCGAAAAAGAGATTGCAAAGATTATTAAAAAAGAAAATATTCCTGCGCATATAAAAGGATTCCCCACGAGCGCTGTTTCTGTGATTAACGAGGCCATTACAGAGAGCTTTATTCCCCTCGGCTACCTTGGTCAAAAATATGCTGGGAGAGACCTCGCTCCGTTATTGTTAGATAATAGCGATAAAGGATGGCTCACAGAAGAAAAGACAAAGAAAGAGAGAGGAATTAATTACCGCAATATAAGAAAATATCTTATCTGGCAATTGTATCCTCTTGCTGTTATATATGGACGACAAAGTAAATCCATCGATGCATATTTTATCAGGCAGGCAGTATTATTACTGAAAAATGCGCTCGGCAAATAAAAAAAAGGCAACCGTTAGGGTGCCTGTGGTATTGCCGATGCTTTTTGGAGAAAAAGCTTGATGTAGTCGAACATCCTTTTTCTTGTCTCGCAAAAAGGGTAGTCTCCGCCATAGTTTCCTGTCGCCCAGTAGGAGTCGGCTCTGCATCCGCCACGACAAATTGCTACATATTCGCAACGGCCGCATTTTTCAGCATTGTGATTGCTTCTTATTTCAGCGAGCGCCTTAGTTTTTGATCCCGCTAAAGCATTGATCAGTGATTGGCTGAGGATGTTACCAAGCATAAACCTCTCTTCCACCAATGAACCACAGGGAACGATGTTTCCTTCTTGATCAATGGTGATCATTTTCTTTAAGCAAGAGTTAGCAAAGGAGCACCCTCTCGGTCTCTGGCCAAGAAGCGAGCGCATCATTGTGTCGAGCGGCTCGATTGAGGGAAAAGAGTTTTCCGTATGCGCCCAAAGATCGAATACGTCCTTATAGAAAGCAAACATTTCATCGTTTGAGGGCATTATCGGTCTTTCTGAAAGTGGCACGCTTTTTAGAGGCAGCAAGCCAAATGAGTTCACGCCGAGAGCTTCATAGAAATGAAATATCTCTTTGGCGCGAGAAACATTTAGTTTACTTATAACAGAAAGAACACCAAGAGGCATGCCAGTCGCTTTTATTTCTGCGCAAGTTCTTAATAGCGCACTTATATCAGAGCGGCGATGAGCTATGTATACATCTGTTGGCGCATCAAGACTAATCCCCACATGGAAATCATTCTTTTGAAGAAAATCAATCCACGAGGCATCCAGCAAGAGGCCGTTTGTTTGGATGTTGTTGTGATATACAATGCCTCTTTTTTCCGTTTCCTCCTTCTGGGCATTTATTACTTCTTGATAAAAATTTTTACCAACAAGAAGCGGTTCGCCGCCATGCCAGCAGAACTCGACACTGTCAAAGCCGATGGAGGCATTATGAATCATAACCCTGATGTTTTTTATCTCGAACTTTTTTATGTTTCTTCGAGAGGCGCGTGAGTAACAATACACGCACTGAATGTTGCAGTCAGATCCCGTGATCATGATGATCGTCATGGCTTTCTTCATAAAATTCGCTCCCGTGTTTTTTTGAATGCGGATGTGGAGGGAGGGGGTATTTACTACCCCCTCCTGTTCGAGCTATTACTTGGTGCTGGCGTCGCGATAATGATCGTGCGACGGTTGATCGACCCAGTGATCGTGTTTCATGCTCAGCGAGTCACCGTTTTTAATCTTGGCAGTCGCTTGAGTAATGATCTTTTGCACGGGTCCGGATATGCAGACGCCTGACATATCCTTAACATGACTATCGATTCCGCGTTCCATATTTACCCTCCTTTCTTTGAGTTTTCAGCCCATTAGATGGCTGAAATTGGGGTTTCCATTAACGAAATTATTAAAGGACATAACAAGCGCATATATACGCTTTTCCCTTTATGATGTCAACGCCCTGTGTATGCCGCGCCCTGTATGACACTGTATGGCAAGTTTAAGAAACTACGCAACCACTCAAAACATATTTTATCACCCAACAACCCCATTGTTTTTAAAGATAATCTGAAAAACCGGGCGTGGCGGAAGTTATGGCGGAAAACTTTGAAAAATAAAATTGTTTTTGATATGATGGAGAGGGAAATTAAACAAAGAAACAATGAGCACCCCGCGTGTTATATTTTCTTACAATCAGGAAAAAGATATCAAAAACATTCAAATTGGACTTGATACTGTGAGTCGCGGCAGACAACCAGATAGAGAGCTTGTACAAATTATCCAGCAATACGGCAGCGCGCCATCAGAAGAAGACATCAAGGAATATTTAATTTCTCGATGGAAGAATAAAAGGGGTGTCCCTGACCTTATCGTAAAACAACTCCAAGAATATTGGGACACAATAGAAGAAAAATATTTTAATCATCTTGCAGATCGAATGCAGCTCACGTCCTTTCATGGAATTAAACAGCTAGGCGGTTTTTTAAGTGTGCGTTACGGAAGCGGTTATAATACTGAACAACAATGGTTTGCGGTAAGTGTGTATAATAGCACCCTAAAGAACACATTAACGGCAATGCATGAGATCATGCATATTTTTTTTCATAAACAATGGTGGGATTTTTGCAAAAAACAAGGATTGCCCGATAACAATATATGGGATGTAAAAGAATCAATGACGGTGCTTTTAAATTTGTGGTTTAAAAATCAGGTTATTGATACTGATTGGGGATATGATGAGCACGCCGAGCTTCGCCGTTTCATTATAGATTGGTTTTTGGAAACGAGAGATTTTAAAAAAACATTGGAAAGGGCGTGTATATATATGAAAGAACACTCAGAAAAAAGCCCTGATTGGATAACCAATCAGGGCTAGTTTGCTGATGTAAAACACCAGCTTTTAGGAGCCATCGCAGCCGTCTGTGCCGCCGTGACATCCTGACTGGCATACGTTGCAGCCGCTGTTGTCACAGGTGCCACCGCTGTTGTCGCATGCGGCTAGTACGGTAGTAGCCGACGATCCTTCAATGAGCGAAGAAAAAGCGAGCTTCATAACAATCACCTCCTTATTGGGAGTTTCTGTGTTTTGCTGACTCCTTCCCAGTGAGTAGCAAGTGGGGGTGTTTACACCACCAGCTCCAAAACATTTCTGCTGATAAGCTCGCTAAGAAAATGCAGATATTTTGCATTTTCCATAGAGATTTTATACATAGCGCGAAGAGATTTTGGAGTGAACGACAGTTTTTTGATGTGAATGTCTTCTATGAGATTCAGTGTCTCGTGCTCCACGAAGGTGTTTTTAATGCCACTCGTGTTGATTATCCCTAATGGTTCATCTCGGCGAAAGCGACAAGCTCTTCTTACGCGGAGCACCGTGTTGTTCTTAAGAAGCGCATGTGTTTTTGGAACCGCGCGTTTTTGAGCCATTTGTGCTCTCATGATCGAGTCTTCACCGTGAACATCGCCATTAAGGGAGGCGACTCGGCAGCCACCACCACACATAGCGACAAGCTTACAGGAAAGACAGGCCCGAGGAAGAAGAGATCCGTCACGCCACTGAACCATTTTTAACCAAATGGATTTCAAATCTTCAGTGGAAAGAGATCCATAAGCGATTTCGTGGTGGGGGCATGCGCGCACCGATCCATCTGAAGCAATGGCGATGGACGTTTTACCAGCAGAACAGGTTCGCTGACCAAGGAGGGAATAAGCATCGTCGTTGTCGAAAAAACAGATGGGGTAGGGAACGAGAGAGTCTAATTGCATGCCAGTGGTTTTCAGATCAAGTAGCTGGTCAACAATTAAACCGACGCTTTTTATTGGAAGAGCGAGTTCCTTTGAAGACTGTTTGTTTGGTAAGCGCGGAGATGTAACGCGTGTCGCAGAAAATGCTACCACCCCAAGCTTATGTGCAAACTCGCCAGTTTTTTTCACATCTAGCAGGTTTTGCTCCATTACAACCATATTTACAGCGGTGCGGATGCCGGCGGCATGAGCACACTCAATACCCCGCACGATACGCTGAAAAGATCCTTTTGTGCCGGAAAGAGAATCGTGGGTATTGGAATCATACGATAAGAGCGATGTTAATATTGTTCGGAGTCCCACCGAAAAAAGCTCCTTTGCAATTTTTTCAGTAAGTAGAACAAGGTTTGAATTTAGGCTGAACGAGATTTTCCTCTTCGAAAGTTCCTTAATGAGAAAAATAAGTTCGCCCTTATTTAGAAGTGGTTCTCCTCCTGTAAGTATGACGTGGAAAATCTTGTGGGCAGCAAGTTGCTCAGCAATTCGAATCGACAACGCCTCCGAAATGCTTTTATTTGGAACTAATCCATCGTCTCGCCAAAAATTGTAGCAGTGGAAACATTTTTGGTTGCAGCCAGTATTGATTTCAACATGAGCAGCTAGTGGAGCATCAAGCGTTTTATACATAACAGCCTCCTTTTGTTTTTAAAGCTCTTCCTCGACATATCAATAATGCACGAGGTTTATTAATAAAAACATTAATACATTTATATTAATTTGTCAATACATTATGGAGCGGTTTCAAGAAACTAACGCAACCCCTCAAAACATATTTTATCACTCACCAGCCCCCTTTGTTTTTTAAAGATAATCTGAAAAACCGGGCGTGGCGGAAGTTATGGCGGAAAACTTTGAAAAATAAAGGTTTTTTGGTATGATAACCTTGTTCTCACTATTTATACTAAAAAGAAATATATGCACGATCTCGAAAATATTAAAATTATTATTGATAGCGATCGTAAGCTTTATGAAATTCATAGTTTCATAAGGAAAACAATCGATATTTTTTTAGTCCCAATCTTAAATAGATTGCCACGTGGTTTATTTAGGAAATCAAGCAAAAAAGCAGAAACAGTGAATAAGCATGCAACAACCCATAGAGCATTAGAAGTGATTTATTCGTTTAACAACCAGGTAAATTTCGAAAAAGGCATCTTCGACGGGTTTTTTACTTATTTTTGGCAGAAAACCAGTCATGCTAAGGCTTTAAGAAATCGGCTTAAATTAGTAAAGAGAGAGCTCTTAAAAGCAATACATTCTCTAAATAAAAAGGAAATAAAAATACTGAATCTTGCGTGTGGTTCAAATAGAGCGGTTATAGAGGTTGTGGGAATGCACAAAAACGATTTCGATTTTAAGGTATTTGGGATGGATAAAAATGAAAGCGCGATCGAAGATGCGAAAGCATTAACAACCGCTTTTGATGTTGACCATCTGTTTAGCTGGCATCAAAATACGGTTTCCGGTTTTTTAAAAGAGGCGGAGCAAGCCCAGTTTGATATAGTAGAGATGGTTGGATTTTTGGATTATGTGCCGGACGAGAAAGCCGTTTTTTTGTTTGATCAAATTTATTCAGTTCTGGCTGACGGCGGCTTCTTCATCACAGGGAATATAAAAGATAATAAGGAAAGAAGATTTGTTACCGAGGTGGTTGGTTGGCCGCATCTTATTTTTCGTAGCGAGAATGACCTTGCGAGAATATTGAAGCAATCCAAATTTAAAGACGCAGCTACCCATATCGTATACGAACCGCACAATATCCACGGAGTGGTAGTGTGTAAAAAATAAATCCGTTTTGTGTTCTATTTTATAGCAACGTCTTTAGTAAATGCTTTTATTGCCGGCTTGCTCGGATTCCTTGTCATTTCAAAAAATTGGAGGGATCTCGCGAACAAGTTATTTTTTGGACTTAGCATTTCTGTTGTCTTCTGGGCATTAAATTATTGGCAATGGCTTTCTTCTCAAAACGCAAATTCCGCGCTGGTTTTTTCACGGCTATTTTCGGTAGGAGCTCTTTTTATTCCCATTTTTTATTTTCATTGGGTTCTTATTTTCAGCGGAACAAACAAACAATACAAGACATTTCTTAAAGTTTTATATTTCATCGCTTTTGTTTTTCTTTCCCTTTCCTTCTCAAAACTATTTATCGAAGGAGTGGGGCAAAAACTTTTTTTCCCTTTTTGGCCAACCCCCGGAATTCTTTACAATATCTATTTAATTGTTATCTATTTTGGACTCACGATCTATTCTTTGTTTATTCTCTGGAGGAGTTATATTCGTAGTAATGACAGCCATCAGAAAGCAATCATTAAATATATCATATTGGGATCCTTCATTGGGTTTAGCGGGGGAGCAACAAACTTTTTCTTATGGTACGATATCCCGATTTTGCCGTATGGAAATATTCTTGTTAGTTTCTATCCCTTAGCTCTTGCTCTCGCCAGCTTCCGGCACGGCCTTTTCAACATCAAGGTCATCGCCACAGAATTGCTGACGCTCACTGTCTGGATCGCGGTATTGGTTGAATTGATATTAGCTGAAACATGGGAAAAGCGGCTTTTGGAAGCGGGGTTGTTGGCGTTCGTGGTGGTGTCCGGTATTTTTATTATCCGCAGCGTGTTGAAGGAGGTTGAGCAGAAGGACAAGTTTAAAGATTTATCAGAACGACTGGAAAGCGCGAATGCGCAGCTTAAACAAAAAACGCTGTATCTGACGACATTACAGGGGTTTACGCATGACATCGGCAGGACGCTTGATTTTAAGGAGATCACTCAAAAGATCGTTGACGGCATTTCGGAAAAATTTGGGTATCTTGCCGGCCTGCTTCTCTTGGTGTCCGAAGACGGCAAGATGATCTTTCCCGTTACTATCACGGAGAACACGATCACGAAGATCGCGCTTAAGATATTGCCAAAACAGATGCATGAATATGCCGGCGATTTTGAGCATGACGATACGCTATCGATCCGGGCGGTCAAGGACAACGCGATACAGCAAAGCAATGCCATAGCCGATTTTCTCAGCCCGCCGATCTCCGAAACGCTGTGCGTGACGATCCAGAAGGCAACCGGGCTGAAATCCGGCGTAGCGATACCGATACGCTCTGAAGGGAAGGCGATCGGCGTACTCGATATTTTTCTTGATCGGCCGAAAGAAGAGATAGGAGGCGACGAGCTCGAGGTGATGAAAACGCTTGCAAACCAGATCGGCATCGTACTCAAAAATGCATCGCTGTTCGAACAAGTGAAGGAAGCAAACGAAAAGCTGAAAGAATTGGACGATCTGAAAACGGACTTTATTTCCATCGCGTCGCATCAGTTGCGTACGCCGCTCACGGCGATCAAGGGGTATACCTCTATGATCATGGAAGGGTCATACGGCGAGGTGTCTGATAAAGTGAGAGTAACAATAGGAAAGGTGTTTCAATCCGCCCAGCGCCTTATTTATATCGTGAATGACTTGCTTGATATTTCCCGTATCGAGCAGGGGCGGTTTACCATTGCGCTTGAGCCGATAAAGGTGGCGAATGTGCTGAAAGATGTGGTGGAGGAGCTCCAGCAGAATGCAAAAAGCAAGAACCTTTCACTTGAGCTTGCGGTAGCACCGGAAAATATGGAGGTAACGGCGAGCGCCGACTTTAACAAGATACGGCAGGTGTTTTTGAATGTGATCGACAATGCGATCAAATATACCAACGAAGGATATGTGCGCGTGGGAGTTGAGAAGAGAGCGAATGATGTGCTTATGTCCGTAAAGGATTCCGGCATCGGTATTTCAGAGGCAAGCATGAAGAATCTGTTCCAGAAATTCAGCCGGGCAAAAGGCGTGACAAAGCTCCATACCGACGGCTCCGGCCTCGGGCTCTTTATCGTCAAGAAGATCATGGAAGCCCATGGCGGCACCGTGTGGGCGGAATCGGAAGGCGAAGGCAAGGGCTCGCAGTTTTATGTTTCCATCCCTTTGCAAAAGGAGTAGGTAGCATTGGTTATTTTATAAAATAAAACCCATATTAAGTATATGAATACACTAAACAGGAAATATAAAGCCGGGGTTATTGGCCTCGGCCATCAATCTTTGGAGGATCATATTCCCGCTATTAAGGCGTCTCCCGATGTTGAATTAGTAGGTGTGGTCGAGGTAGATGAACAGAAGTTAAAATCGTTTCTTGAAGAAAACAAAGATATAGATGGTTATAATAATATAGATGATTTTTTAAAAAACAAACAACCAGATTTTATTGTCATTACTGTCCCGCACCACCTGCATTATGAAATAGTAAAAAAGGCAACGGAAAGAAGAATTCACATTCTTAAAGAAAAGCCATTCGCTATTTCCTTTGAACAAGGAAAGGAAATAAAAAAATTGGCAGAAAAAACCGAGACCCAGATTATGATTACCCTCCAAAGAAGATTTAATCCAATATATTCTACTTTTTTTCAATTAATAGATAAGATTGGCGAACCCTTTTTTATTGAATCAAAATATACTTTTTATACTGATTCGCCGCATGAAGGGTGGAGGGGGAGAAAAGATTTAGCTGGAGGAGGGTGTTTAATAGATATGGGGTATCATGCGATTGATCTTTTGATGTGGTATTTTGGGTTGCCTGATTTAGTTTTTGCTGAAACATCGTGTGCAGCAAAAGAAAATACTTGTTACGATGCGGAGGATACAGCACAAATCACTTTTCGCTATAATAGTGAAAAGAATATTTTTGGTTCGCTTCTTGTTTCACGGGTAATCCCTCCAAAGCAAGAGTTTATAAATATATATGGTACAAGGGGAATTATCCATATTGAGAGAGGAAAAATTGAGAGGTATGCTTCAAATGGCGAAACGCAAGAGGCTCTCAAAAGGGAGCAGCAATGGTCATCAGCGGCGCAAGATCAGATCGAATATTTTTTGAAGGTAATAGAAGGAAAAAAAGAAAATCTAAGTAATCCAGAGTTTCATTTACAACACCTCGCCTTTATTGAAGCAGCATATAAAGCAAGAGAATCGAAACAATATATAAATCCAAAAAAATATCTGGAAAAATGAAAAAGGAAAAACAAAAACTTGCAATTTTAGGAGGATCTCCAACTATAAAAAGCAAGAGGTCTCATTATCAATGGCCAAAGATAACAAAAAGTATAGAGAAAGCAGTTATAAAGCAGCTTTATGAAGGCATTTCCATATACGATAAAAGCGGCATCTTTGAAAGGTTTGAGGAGAATTTTGCTAAGTATCACGAAAGAAAGTATGCGCTATTATGCAATTCTGGCACAACAGCGATTCACTCGATGTTTGTTGCTGCTGGATTCAAACAAGGAGATGAGGTAATTTGTCCAGCTTACACATTTTTTGCTACGGTAACCCCTCTTTTATTTGTTGGTGCAAAGCCAATACTTTGTGATTGTGATGAAAACGGGAATATAGATCCAGGGGAAATTAAAAAGAAAATCAATTCAAAAACTAAGGGAGTGGTTATAACCCATATGTGGGGGATTCCTTGCCAAATGGATGAGATTGTAAAAATTTGCAAAAAAAATAAATTACTGTTATTAGAAGACTGTTCTCATGCGCATGGAGCAACATATAAAAGCAAACCTCTCGGCTCTTTTGGTGATTTAGCAGCATGGAGCCTTCAGGGGTTAAAAAATGTGAGTGGTGGAGAGGGTGGAGTTCTTGTCGCAAATAATGATGAATTCTACTATAAAGCACTCCTCCTTGGGCATTACAATAAGCGATGCAAGCAAGAGATTCCCAAAACACATAAATTTTATAAATATGCAATAACAGGCATGGGATTAAAATACAGAGCTCATCCTCTTGCGATTGCCATTGCATACAATGTGTTTAAAGACCTAGATGCTTATAGGAAAATTAAAAATAAATTTGCTTTAAAAATAATAAAAGAGCTTAGAAGCATAAATGGCCTTGCTGCTCCAAAAATAAAATCAGGGGTCACTCCCTCTTGGTATGCGCTCGTGTTTCAATATAAGAAGGATAAGTTTCAAGATCTTCCCATCGAGAAAATTTTTAGTGCTTTCCAAGCAGAAAACCTAACAGAAGTGGATCGTCCAGTATCAACCGCCCCTCTTAATCTTTTACCCCTATTTCAAAGCCCTGAAGAGTTGTTTCCTGTCTATAAAAATAATCTGTTTTCGTATAAACCGGGAGATTTCCCGCGCGCGGAAAATTTTTATCACAACGCAATCAAACTTCCCTTATGGACAAGTAAGAAAGACGCAAAAATGGTAGCTATGTATATAAAAGGAATCAAAAAAGTTATTAAAAATTATAGAAAATTACTATGAATCAGAAAAAAATTGTACAAAAAGTCGTTCTTGCAGGAGTAGTGATGAATGAAGGGAAAATTTTAATTCTTCAAAGGCATAGTGGTGAAGACGTATATCCGGGTATATGGGAATTGCCAAGTGGAAAAAGAGAAGCTCTTGAGCTATCTGAGGAGTCTCTTGCTCGCGAGGTGAAGGAGGAAAGCGGTCTTGACATTAAAATTATTTCGCCTTTTTCCATGTTTGATTATCAAATTGAAAAGCCCGATGAAATTCGCGATTCAACTCAAATAAATTTTCTTGTGATTCCAATTAATAACCCCGAGGTTATTTTAAGTTCTGAACATCAGGCATTTGTATGGATTGGGGTTGATGAAATTGACAGATATGATATTACTGAAGACACAAAAAAAGTTATTAAAAAAGGATTTGAGTTTGCTCTATTGTTAAAATTAGTATAATGATGGGAAAAGAGAGTCCTTTTTTTTGGATAAACATAGAAGGTACAGATGGAGTTGGAAAAACAACGATATCCAGAAAACTCCGCGATCATCTACAAGAGCTTTATCCTAACGAGAAATTTATTTTATTTAATGAATTTTCTAATTTTGAAATAGGGAAAATAATAAAGCGGGTAATAAAAAAAGAAAAGTTTTTTAAATTAAATTCAAATACTCACTATCCTCTCGCGGAAACACTTATGCTCGTTACTGATCTAATGTGTCAATTTGAAGCGGAGGTGTTTAGTAGAAAAAGCAGAAAAAAAGTATATATTATTTCAGATAGAGGCCCCCATTCTTTTTTAACCTATCAATTAATAAGGCTAAACGATTTTTATCCGCAAGGGAAGTGGAAAAAATGGGTAGAAGATATATTAAGACCGTTTGGCAGACCAGATCTTTCTATTTTTCTTGTTTCAGATATTGGTGAAATAAAAAATAGATTGATAAAAAGAGGAGATGATCGAGTATTAGAGGATTTGCAATTTATTACGAAAATACAAAGCTCTTATATAAATTTAGCAAAAAAAGATAAAAAATCTTTTGTTTTAAAAAATAAAAATAATGCCCTACAGCGAACAGTAGATGATGCTACTCAAATTGTAAAACAATATTTACTGGGGAAGTGATAATTCCATCAAAAAAGCATTTATAAAAGAAACAGCGCAATAATTTTGTTATTGCGCTGTTAAAACTACTCAATCTTAAGGATGATGATGGCTTTTCTTTTTCCTCCAACCTTGCCTTCTCTGGCATCGTTAATCATAGCTCCTACTAATAAACGAGCAAGAGGAGCATTGTAAGAAATGGTGTTTTTTTGATCGTGAAAGATCATAAAACTACCTATCCGGATGGTTTGAATCTTGCCAGTTTCCTCGTCTTGAAATGTTGCGCATTTCCCGATACTTACTTTTTCACTGCTTGTTTCCGGTGATACTACTTTTGCATTATTTCTTATCTTGATAAGTTCACGTAGCCTTGAAGACCACATGTATTGCTGACGCTCCCCATCCTCAAAAGCAAAATTATCATGGAATGTCTCCGCTCCTTCCTGACAGCTTTTCCCCATTTCTTGTCCTATTTCTTTTATCTTATCGCAAATTTGCTCGATTTGCTTATCTAAACCCTCAAAATCTTCTTTCAAAAAAAAGTACATGATCGCCTCCTTTATGTGTGACTAATTTTTTAAAGATCGTCTTACGTGCTACAATACCCCCAAACACCGAGGTCTGTCAATCATTAAAAACTGGAAAAGTTTATTAATACATCATTTCATCGTAAAAAAGATCATGGAAGCTCATGGCGGCACCGTGTGGGCGGAATCGGAAGGCGAAGGCAAGGGCTCGCAGTTTTATGTTTCCATCCCGCTTGCGGCAGTGCAGACGGTGGTGAAGTAATAAAGGAGCACATGAAGTAATGAGGTCGTAGCAAAATGCACTCCTTTAAAGTATTATTCAAATATATGATTGAACAAAAAACTCATTTAGGTATTTATGGCGTGATACAGAGTGACAATAATATTCTCTTAATAAAAAAGTCTCGCGGACCCTATAAGGGGAAGTTTGATTTGCCCGGCGGAAAGTTAGAACATGGAGAGGGTTTGTGTGATGGATTAGCGAGGGAGATCAATGAAGAAACGGGGCTCACAGCAAAGGATTTTAAATTGTACGATAACTACAGTGTTACCGTTGATTTTAACGATGGGAAAAAAGAAATTAGTATGTATCATGTTGGGCTGATATATTTAGTTATCGTGGCGAGTATAGACGATATAAAAGAAACCACAGATGAAGAGGACTCATTGGGCTCGTTTTGGCATACAATTGCGAATTTAGATGTTGAACAACTTTCTCCTTTTGCAAAAATGGCGGTTAAGACTATAAGAAATGAACCGCAGAAATAAAAACGACTACATAATTTTATGAGTGATGTATCGCATACAATACATAAACCGTATCAATCTTTTTGGGTAGAGAAGTTCGAAGAAGAGAAGATAATGCTGAAGGAAATATTTGGCGATAAAACCATTGCTATTGAGCATATAGGAAGCACTTCAATCCCAGGGCTTTTATCGAAGCCGATAGTTGATATTGCGGTGATGATCGAGAATCCGGAAGACGCGGACTCCTTTACTGAACCTCTTGTTAATCTAGGATATAGATTTCATTCATCAAGCACCGAAAGATATTTCTATACCAAAGGCACTCCCATTGAATATCATGTATCGATAGCGTATGCAGACCGAGGAGGTTTTTGGCCTCGGCAGATCTTGTTTCGAGATTATTTACGGACCAATCCGGAAGCTCGGGATGAGTATGCAAGATTGAAAGAAAGATTGTTGCAGAAAGATCCGACCGGGAAAGGCGAATACTTGAGCGGCAAAACCGAATTTGTTCAAAAAATATTAGAAAGAGCGGGGTGGAAAGAGGGTCAGACATACAGAACAATGCTTCCTTTGCAAAAGAGGGTATAATAAGGTAGATTTTGAGTATGAATATCTACCGGAAAATCGCGGATGCGATGCAGGATCCATCTGTTTCTGCATTTGTTGAAGAAGAAAAGATCGGGCTTGCGGAGGTAAAGCATATAAAAGAAGCCATATCCCAAAAAGAGAAGCAGGAGGAGTTTTTGGATTTACCGGAAGGCGAGGATGCATATCCGTTTCTTACATATAAACATTCTATTAGGGATTTTCTAAGAGGGGAGTATGGATTTGATGAATTAGCGGAGGTGCCGAAAGGGGTGGATGCGGATTTCGCAATCCCGTGTTTTTCTATTGCGATGATAAAGGGAATAAAACCACAGGAGGCGGCGATAGAAATTGCGGAAGCGATAAAAAAAGAATGTGCATTCATTGAGCGCGCGGAGGTTACCGGCGGATATGTGAATATATATGTAGACGCAAAAGCACTGGGGCAGGAAACGATAGTTTCGGTGGAAACGCTGAAGGAGCACTATGGCGCGTCTCGTGCGGGAAAGCGGGCGAAGGTGGTTATCGAATATTCCTCTCCGAATGCGGCAAAGCCGATGAGCGTGGGGCATTTGCGCTCGACCATTATCGGCGAGTCGCTGAAAAAGATATATGAGGCGCAAGGATTTACAGTGATCGGCATCGATCATGTCGGTGATTTTGGCACGCAATTTGGGAAATTGCTGTATGCGATATCGCAATGGAAAGATGACGATGCATTTGCGAAAGAGCCGGTGAAAGAAATGCTGCGGTTGTATGTGAAATTCCATGAAGAAGCAAAGAGCGATCCCACGCTTGAAGATAAGGGAAGGGAAATGTTTCAGAAGCTGGAGGCGGGAGATGCCAAGCTTGCGCGCCAGTGGGCGGATCTGTGTGCGGTGAGCGCGGATGATTTTGAAAAGATCTATGCGATGCTCGGGGTGAAGATCGATCTTCTGCTCGGGGAAAGCTTTTATCAAAGCAGAATACCCGATGTGATCGCGCGGTGTTTGGAAAAAAATATCGCGGTGAAAAATGAAGACGGTTCGGTGGCGGTGAATTTTGCGGATGAAGAATTTCCGTCGTTTCTGCTTGCGAAAAAAGACGGGTCGTCGTTGTATGCGGCGCGCGATATTGCGGCGGCTGAATTCCGGCTTGAGCAGTTTGATCCCGTAAAGATCATCTATGTGGTGGGCGGGGAGCAAACGCTCCACTTTAGACAAGTATTTAAAACACTCGGACTCCTCGGGCATGATGCGGGAAAATTCACGCACGACAGCTTCGGGCTTGTGTCGCTGCCGGAAGGGAAGATGTCGACGCGAGAAGGACGCGTGATATTTTTGGAAGATCTGATCAACGAATCAATCGAGCGCGCGAGGAAGATCGTGGCCGAAAAAAACCCTGAGCTGACAGATGCGGAAAAGAAGGAGATCGCGGAAGCGGTGGGTATCGGCGCTATCATCTACAATGATCTTTCGCAAAGCAGAGAAAAGAATATTCAATTCACGTGGGATCGGGCGCTCAGCATGGAAGGAAACAGTGCGCCGTATCTGCAGTATGCCTATGCACGCGCGATGAGTATTGTAAAGAAAGCGGGCGATGTTCCTGTATTTGTAAAAGAGCATATCGTTATCGAAGCGGAGCAGGAGCAAAAACTGGTGCGCATGATCGCGCGGCTTCCCGAGGCGGTACAGCATGCGCAGGTGGCAGGCGCCCCGCATATCGTGGCGACATATCTCAATGCGCTCGTGCAGGAATTCAGCCGGTTTTATAACGAGTGCCCGGTGCTTACCGCAGAGGGCGCGACGAGGGAAACACGGCTTCACCTTGTGCGCGCGACCGCGCAGGTGATCAAAAATGGACTTTTCTTATTAGGAATCCGCACACTCGATCGGATGTGATACAATATATAGAGGAATAAAGCACCTTTTTATCCTTTTCTCATCCGTTCACGCCTTCCATATTATGCAAAAACAGGAAGGCTCCACTTCGGTTAAGAATCGGAAAGAATAAAAAGGTGCTTAACGTCGCTAAAAACACAGTGAATATCATAATCACCAAAAGCGCGGAGGAGACGAAGGCCGTGGCGAAGCTGTTCGCCGAGATGATCGCGCAGGAAAGGACGGCACAAGGCGCAGTGGTGGTGGCGCTTGAGGGTTCGCTCGGCGCAGGGAAGACCACGTTCGCGCAGGGGTTTGCTGAAGGGCTTGGCGTGAAAGAGAAAGTGAAGAGCCCGACATTCGTGCTCGTGCATGCGCACGCGCTGAAAAAGAAGATGCGGTTTAAGAATTTTTATCACGCTGATTGTTATCGTCTTGAGAGTGAAAAGGATGTGAGCGCGATCGGGCTTGATGAGGCGATGCGAGACCCCGAGAATATCGTACTGGTGGAGTGGGCGCGGCGCATCAAAAAAGCGATGCCGAAAGATACGATACGTGTGACATTTAAATATATCAATGAACAAACAAGAAAGATTAATTTTAATTGACGGAAACGCGCTCGTGCACCGCGCGTTTCACGCATTGCCGCCGCTCTCCCACGAAGGAGAGCCGACGAATGCCGTGTATGGATTTACGAGCGTTTTGCTTAAGGTACTCCGCGAGCTGAAGCCCGATTACGTCATTGCGACGTTCGACTTGGCCGCGCCGACATTCCGCCATGAGGAATTCGCCGAATACAAGGCGCACCGACCCAAGACCGCTGATGACCTCGTGGTGCAATTCCCGAAAGTGAAAGATATGGTGCGCGCATTTGATATTCCTATTTTTGAAAAAGAAGGTTTTGAAGCGGACGATCTTATCGGCACGATCGCTTTGCTTGCAAAACAGCACACGCCGCGGGTGAAAACCATTATTATCACCGGCGATCTTGACACGCTCCAGCTCGTTGATGACGACACCGAGGTGTATACGCTCAAAAAAGGAATTTCAGATACGGTGGTGTATGATGAAAAAGCTGTGCGGGAGCGGTTTGGCATCGCGCCGTCGCAGATGAATGATTTCAAAGGGCTCAAAGGAGACCCGTCGGACAATATTCCCGGCGTGCCGGGCGTGGGGGAAAAGACCGCAACGCAACTATTGCAAGAGTACGGCTCGCTTGAAAATATATATGAAAACATCGGCGTGATGCCCGAAAAGGTGCGGGCAAAAATAGAGCCGTTCAAAGACCAGGCGTTCTTTTCCAAAAGTTTGGCGACCATCAAGCGCGATGTGCCGATAGAGCTCGATATGGAAAAAGCGAAGTTCGGCGGGTATGACCAAGCAGGAATAGAAGAAACGCTGAGAAAATACGGATTTGCAAGCTTGATCCCGCGGCTGGCGCTGCATCGAGCGCACCACGAAGAGATGGCGGTGAGCGGGCAAGCGCCGACGACAGTAGGGAGCGGGGACATCGGCAAGCTGGGCAAAGAAAAAATGATCGCATGCGCATGGGACGGCGCGCACGCGCAGGTAGCGACACAGGGCGGCGCGATATATCAGTGCGCGTTCGCAGACATAAAAAGCGTGCTTGAAGACGAGCGCGTGAAAAAGATCTGCTACGACAGCAAGCAGTTTATCAAAGCGTGCCGGAAAAAAGGCGTCGCGCCGCGCGGCATCGAGTTTGATATCATGCTCGCGGCGTATCTGTTGGCGCCGGGGGAGCGGGGGTATCCGCTTGAGCATATCGCCCATAAAGAAGATGTCGCCGCGCGGCCGCCGCTTTCTTTTTTTGCGCTGCGGGAGAAGCTGGACGACACATTGCGCGCAGAAGGGCTTGTGAAAGTGATGTATGAAATAGAAATGCCGCTTGTGCCGGTGCTTGCCGAGATGGAGCGGGTGGGCGTGAAAATAGATGTGCGGGCGCTTGAGACGCTTTCTTTGCATCTTGAACAGGAAAAAAACGAGGCGACACAGCGCATTTTTGCGCACGCAGGGGAGGAGTTCAACCCTGATTCGCCCGCCCAGCTTTCAAAGATATTATTTGAAAAACTGAACATTGCGCTTCCGGCGCGCGCAAAGCGCGTGAAGTCGGGCCTTTACAGCACCAAGGCGGATGAGCTTGAAAAGATACGGGACGCGCACCCGCTTGTGGGCGAGATCATTCGGTATCGCGAAGTGGCGAAACTGAAAAGCACCTACGCGGACGCGTTGCGCGAAGCGGTGCATCCCGACACGGGACGAATACACACCATTTTTAACCAGACCGGCACGGCAACAGGGCGGCTGTCTTCATCGGACCCGAATATGCAGAACATTCCCCAGCGCGGGGAGTTTGCCGACGCCGTACGTTCCGCGTTCGTTGCCGATGAGGGCTTCAGCTTTGTCGCGCTGGATTTTTCACAGATCGAATTGCGCATCATCGCGTCGCTTTCGGGCGATGAGAAAATGATCCACATCTTTGAATCGGGCGGGGATATTCACCGAGCGACCGCCGCGGAGGTGAATCACGTGCCGCTTGAAGCTGTGACGAAAGAAATGCGCAACAGCGCAAAAGCGCTCAATTTCGGGATACTGTACGGGATGGGCCAGCGCGCATTTGCACAGACCGCGGGCATTGATATCAAGACCGCAAAACAATTCATCGAAGAATATTTCAAGAATTTTACCGGCGTTGCCGCATTTATAGAAAAAACAAAGGAACACGCAAAGAAATACGGTTTTGCGCAGACGCTTACGGGGCGGAAGCGGTGGCTGCCCGAGATACGCTCGCAAAACCCGATGATCCGCAACGGCGCCGAGCGCATGGCGCAGAACATGCCGACACAGGGCCTGCAGGCCGACATCATCAAGCTCGCGATGATACGCATTGCGCGTGAGGTGCTTGCGCCGCGGCACACTGACGATGTGCGCTTGCTGCTGCAGATACACGACGAATTAATTTTTGAGGTGAAGGATGATATAATCAAGGAGGTCGTGCCGATACTCCGGCACATCATGGAGTCCGTGTTTCCTTTGCGCGTGCCTATCCGTGTCGATGTGCACGCGGGCAAGCGGTGGGGGGCTCTTCACCCGTTTCTCTAACATGGCGCTTTTCACTCACCACGATAAAAAAACAGCGGCACGGGAAACGCCAAGCGCGTTTCCCGTGTGGCGGACGGTGGCCGTCGGCTTGGTCGTCGTCGTGGCTTTTAATATCTTTTGGCTTGTTCCCGCGCTTCGCGACATGGAAGACAGGGTGCTTGCTCATTTGCTTGAAACAGCGGAGAAGATCGAGATCGAAGCGAAAGAGATCGTTATCAGTCATCCAAAAAACCAGATCGATGAGCTTGCGCTCTTTGTGCTGCAAAAGCTGCGCGGCAATGTGACGCTCGATACGTTCGACGCGGGAGAGATCACGGCATTCTTGCAGGACAGGAACGAGGTGGTCGAGGTGTTTATCATCGATGCATCAGGCATGGAAAAGGCGCGCGTATCGCATGGAAGAGTATTTGCGCCGCACGAACTCCGCAATGTCGCGGGAAGCGATTATTTTATCGAAGCACTCAACGGGGGGTTTACCGCCCGCGCGTATCATTTGCCGCAGAAAGGCATTCCAAACATTCTCGCGTATGAACGCGTTGATGTGCCCGACCTCGGCACGTTCGTGTTCGGCGTGAATGTCGACATCCGCGATCGGCTGGAAGGGTTTTCGCAGAAGATCATGGAGGAAGAAGGGGAGCGCGTGTATATCGCCGATGATACCGGCGCGATCATCGACCACTATGCCCCGGAGCGGGTCGGCAATTCTTTGCTGCAGCTGGATTTCGTGAAGAAGGTGTTTGACGAGAGGGGAGGGGAAAAATATACGTATCAGTCCGGCGCGTATACCGACCGATCCGGCGAGAAAATGCAGGCGGTCGCGCTGTTGTTCGAGCCGATAAATTTCGTGATCGTTGCCGAAGAAGAATACGGGGAAGTGTGGCAAACATGGAACAAATTTCTCTTTTTTGCCATTGCGGGCCTGATCCTTTTTGTGCTGCTCGCGCTTGTGCTGACGCGGAGCACGCTTCGCGCGGTTGATTTTTCAAATCAGCTCATACGGGAAAAAGGAAGAACGGAGTCGGTGATCGCAAATCTCGAAACAGGCATCATCGAGTACAGCCCTGATTTCCTCGTAACGCTTATGAATCCGAAAGCAGAGCAGATCCTCGGCGTTACAAAAGAAGATGCGCTCGGAGCCATTATCCATCCGAACATTATCCATAAAAATCCGGCGCTCACGTCTCTGGCGCAGGTGCTGTACCCCATTCTCGCCGAGAACGTGCGGAAGGTCCGCCTTCAAAAAGGGATGCCTGATATCATTGAAATGAGGTTGAGCAGGCCTTCCGAGATCGAGCTGCAGATCTCCACCATCCCTATTCGCGACGAGAAGAATAGCGTGGTGCGGTATTTGAAGGTGCTTCGCGACGTATCGCGCGAGCAGGCGATCGCAAAGTCGAAGTCGGAATTCATTTCCGTTGCGGCGCATCAGCTGCGCACGCCGCTGTCGGCGATCAAGTGGGTCATGAAGCTCATGCTGGACCAGGACGCGGGGCCGATCACCCCTGAACAAAAAGACCTGTTGACGAAAGGGTATGAGTCCAATGAGCGGATGATCGAGCTGGTGACCGACATGCTTGATGTTGCGCGCATTGAAGAAGGGAAGTTCGGATTTTCCTTTCAGCATACGAACCTCATCGCGCTGGTCCAGAAAGCGATGGATGCGTTCGTCGTAAAGGCGAAAGAAAAGAACATCATGCTCGTGTTTGAAAAGCCGGAAACGGCCTATTCGCTCAAGATCGATGCCGCGCGCATCGAGCTGGTGCTGCAGAATTTCATCGATAACGCGCTCAAATACACCCCCAATGACGGAACGATCACGGTAAGCATCACGGCAACCGGGAGATATGTAAAGATAAGCATTCGGGACACGGGCATCGGCGTGCCCAAGGAGCAGGCGGTGCGCCTGTTCACGAAATTCTTCCGCGGGACGAACGCGGTGAAACGGCAAACGGAGGGAAGCGGGCTCGGGCTGTTTTTGGCAAAGAACATCGTGATGCGCCATGGGGGGAATGTTTCCGTGGAAACGGAAGAAGGGAAGGGCTCGGCATTCTCCTTTACATTGCCGCTGGACGAAGATAAGATTCCCGGAGAAGAGGGCAAGAACGAGGAATTCGTAAACGGACTCTCCACATGAAAAAGAACGTAAAAAAGAAGGCGACAGCGATCACCAAGGACGCGGTCATCGCCGACGTGGTGCGCAAACACCCGGAAGCCATTCCCGTCTTTTTGCGGTATGGGCTTCACTGCGTGGGGTGCGCGATGGCGCAATTTGATACGATCGCATCCGGCGCGCGTTCGCACGGCGTGAATCCCGAGTATATCGTGAAAGATCTTAATGCGCATATTGCGGCGATGCGGCGCGCGGACCGGAAAAAGAAATAATTTCTTGCACACATATGCTTTTTTTAGAAGTCAAAAATCTTTCAATAAAAATAGGGCGGGAGAAGGTGGTGGACAACGTCTCTTTTACGATAAAAAAAGGGGAAAATGTCGCGATCATCGGGCCCAATGGCGCAGGGAAAACCACGATGCTTCGCGCGCTCTTGGGAAGTGCACGGTATGAGGGAGAGGTGGTCTGGCACGAGAAGCCGATCATCGGGTATGTGCCGCAAAAGTTCGACTTTGATAAAACGGTCCCGTTTACGGTTGAGGAATTCTTTTTGGTATATAGCAGGAAAAGCAAAGGGTTTTGGTTTCCGTCCTGCGCGGCGGTACGGGAGATCGAAAAATATTTGAAGTACGTGAAGGCCGAACATCTTCTTAAAAGAAATCTCGGAGAGATATCGCACGGCGAGCTTCAGCGGGTGCTTATCGCGCAGGCGATATTCGAGCGTCCGAACATTCTGTTATTGGACGAGCCGACCGCGAGCGTCGATGTGGAGGGGGAGCGCACGATCTACTATCTGGTAAAAGAGATGATAAAGGATTTTTCCTTGACCTCCATCATTATTTCGCATGATCTGCACGTGGTGCATGATTTTGCCGACCGGGTCATCTGTTTGAATCGAAAAATGCTGTGCGAAGGCGCGCCGAACGCGGTGCTGAACAAGGAAAATCTCAGCGCGCTCTACGGCGGCGACGTCACACTATATAGGCATGAACACAAATAGATATGGATAGTAATCTTCTTTTGTTAAGCGTGGTGGTTGCGATCGCGGCGTCGTTCCTCGGCGTATTTATCATTCTTCGCCGGCTCGCGCTCGTGTCCGATGTGCTTTCGCATGTGGCGCTTCCCGGGGTTGCGCTTGCGCTGATTCTGGGCGTGAACCCGTTTTTCGGTGCGTTTCTGGCGCTTGGAGCGGTGACCGTTGTTATTTTCTTCCTTGAGCGGCGGTTCGCGCTTTCCATCGATGCGATCGTAGGTGTTGCCTTCACCGTGGCGCTTGCGGTCGGTATGATCCTTATTCCGGATGAACACGCGGCAGAGGCGCTGTTTGGCGATATTGCCGCGATCGGGCGGGGAGATGCGGTGTTTGGCGTGGCGCTCGGCGCGCTGCTCATCGCGCTTACTTTTGTGCTGTTTCGGCGGTTCGCGCACGCGACGTTCTCAAAGGAGCTTTCCCGGGACGAGACGGTCGCGGATGGACGGGCGGAGTTCGTTTTTTTGGTCGCGCTTGCGCTTGCGATCGCGCTCGGCATTAAAGTGGTGGGTACATTGCTCATGGGCGCGATGATGATCCTGCCGGTAGTGGCGGCAAAAAATATCGCCTGGAGCTTAAAAAGCATGACGGCGCTTGCCATTGTGCTTGGAGTGCTTGAAATGGTGGGAGGGGTGTCGCTTGCGCAGGCATATGACACGGTTCCCGGCGCGGCGATCATTTTGATCGGCGGCGCGGTATTCGCGGTATCGCTGGTTTCGCGCGCCGTGGGGCGCGCGAAACCATGAGATAGGTTCTGACAGAGAAACATAAAAAACACTCCGCAAAAGAGCGGAGTGTTTTTTATGTTTGCGCGGGCAATGGTTATTTTGCCGCCGCGACGATCTTTGAGAATATCACGGGGTGTTCTTTCGCGACGTGCGCGAGCATTTTTCTGTTGATCGCGATCTTGCTCGTGTTCAGCTTGTTGATGAGCGCATTGTAGGGGAGTCCGTTCTCGCGTGATGCCGCGTTGATCTGGACGTTCCACAGCGTGCGGAAATCGCCCTTCTTTTTTCTGCGGTGCGCGAACATGTAGCTGAATGCGTGCAGGGTCGCTTCACGCATGCGCGTGATCTTTGAATTTCTTCCCGAACGAAATCCTTTCGTGTGTTTCCGAAGATTCTTTCTCCTTTTATTCGCAATGGTCCCTCTTTTTACTCGTGGCATACCCCGTAATACAACTTCGACTTGTTTTGCAAACGCAAAACAAGGAAATCGCTTTTAATTAAAAATTAACACATATTCGCATATAATGCGTGTTGCGAAAAAATCGTTTATATATTGTCGAAGTTGATATACGGGGCATATTTTTTTATCGAGAGAACGGCATTTTATCGCGCATTTTCGGGGCGTCGGTACCGGCGACCGCTCCAAACCCGCGCTTACTTCGTTCCGCTTCTCCTGTTTGTCGTGCGTTAAAATGATTCTGACCGATGGTGCGCCGCATGAGCTTGCCTCGCGCGGTTACCTTTATTCTTTTTGAGACCGATTTGTTTGTTTTTTGCATACCCCGTATATCAACTTGGATAATATTCACATTATCGAAAGTTGTAATAAATAATTATTCTTGCGTATATCCTTTAGCATGCCCCCGCGCAAGGTCTTTCGCATGCGAAAGACCAATCCAAGTTGTATTACGGGGCATACTGTTATTTTCCTAATACCGTTATAAATCCTGACGGAAGCTGCTTGATGGGCTGCTCTACGGTGTGCTCCATGGTTACCTTGCTTAAAAAGAGCACAAACCTCTTTCGCGCAAACTCTTTATTCGCCCGCTCCCTTCCCCGCAAGAACATCTCAACCTTTACCTTATACCCTTCTTTGAGAAATTCTTCAAGCTGCTTGATCTTGATCATCATATCGTGCTCTGACGTCGCTTGGCCGATCTTTACCGCTTTCAGCTCCCCCGCTTTATGTTTTACCTTCTGTTTTTTAAGCTGTTTTTCCTGCTGGTAGAGATATTTGCCCAGATTGATGATCTTTGCAACAGGGGGCACGGCGGTGGGGGCGATCTCGACGAGATCAAGCCCTTTCTCGCGCGCCGCATGCAAGGCCGCCGCAAGGTCCATGATGTCCAAATTCTTTCCCTCTTCGTCGATCACCCGTAATTTCGGAGCCCGTATTTGATTGTTGACCCGTGGTTTTGGTGCGATTGCCGTTGCGTATTACTGATAACTACCGGTTGTTCCGGTGGTGTATTTGTGGAGATGGCGAGAGTTGAACTCGCATCCAAAAAGCTATTCACACTATTTCTCCAAACGTAGGTTGTTTGTTGTTCTCGCGTGCCGGCTGGAAAGCAACCAAAATGCCGGAACGTACAGCCGCTTAGCTTAACGATACGCTGCGGCGGCGTATCGCGCAACCTGATACTATAACACCGGAGGCCCACCTATCAGGCGTTAGCAGGTCCGATGGCAAGAGTACTAGACCCTTGCGAAAGAAAGAGGAGCAAAGCTTAACGCTATTGCATTCTTTACTTTTGAGAATAAGTTTGCACTTATTGGTGTGTGCCGCCGTTTTCCGAGCAGGCGACGACCTCGGTCTGCATAGTGTGAAAAGAACTCTCTGTCAAAGCCCAACATCCCCGAAACTATAAAACATAAAACATGGAACTTGAAACATAAAACTAAAAGATTCAAGTTTTACGCTTCATGTTTCATGATTTTTGCTTTCTCGCGTGTAAACTCTTTTTTCTTGATGTCCTCACGCTTTTCGAACTTCTTTTTCGAGCGTGCGAGGCCGAATTCAAGCTTGATTTTACGACCCTCATTGTACAGCGAAATGGGAATGAGTGTCAAGCCTTTTTTGGCCGTTTTTCCTGCAAGTTCAGCGATCTCCCGCTTGGTCAGCAAGAGTTTTCGCGGGCGGGTTTTATCATACCCCGCGGGCGTGTTCTGGGGCTGGTAGGGCGCGATAGGCGCATTGATCCAAAACGCCTCGCCGCCGCGGATGATGACGAAGGAACCAGCAAGGTTCGCCTTTTTCGAGAATGCCGCCTTCGCCTCAAAACCAAAAAGCACGATGCCTGCGCGGTATCGGTCAAGTATTTCATAGTCAAATAACACTTTTTTGTTTTCAGCAAGTAAGGCCATAGATATAGTATACCAAAAGAATGCCCCGGCTGGGTAAGAGCCGGGGCGGTTGTGTTACTACAAAGGAAGATAGATCTTGAAGATCGTACGATGCGCGATCTTTTTATGTCTTTTTTTCGTTTTGCTTTCCGCAATGATCGTGCCGCCGTGTCCCTGGACGATCTGTTCGGTCGTCGCAAGACCGAGGCCGGTGCCGTTCGTTTTCGTGGTGAAGAACGGGTTGAATATCTCCTTGAGATCTTCCTGATCGATCACTTTTCCGTCGTTCGCGATCGAAACGAGGATGCGCTTTCTGCGCGGCCGGATCTTCATTCTCACCCATGTGTTCTTCGCTCCCGCTTCATCCGCGTTTCGTATGATATCGTGCAGGCACGTCTCCATCATTTCTTTATCGAAACATACCGTGATGTCGTGATCGAGTTGGAAGAGGTGGAAATGGACGGTGGGGTGTGATGGGCGTATTTTTTCAAGAAAGTGCCGCAAAAATCCGTTTACGCCATAATCGCCCAGCTTGAGCCGCTCGGGAGCGAACTTTGAGTACTCAAGGACGTTCTTCGTTACTCGTTCGAGTCCTTTGACCTCCTCGGAGACCAAAGATGCATATTTTCTTCCGGCGCTTGAAAGCGACTGGTCTTCCTTGAGGCGGTTTGAGAGCCCGCCGATGATCATAAGCGCGTTCCGCACCACATGCGCGACTTGCGCATATTTCTGCCCCATAAGCGATAACCGCTCCCGTTGCAGCGCTCTTTTTTCTTCCTCCATGTTTTTGTGCGCTTTTTCTATCGCGCGCGCTACGGGCCCGCTGACGATCTTTGCTGTTTTCATGACTTCCGACGGTCTTTCTATGACCGATGTGAAATCGAACACCATGATACCGAGCGGTTCTTCTTTTGAAAGAAGCGGGGCAAAGATAATGTCAGAAATGCCGTAGCGCGCGGCATGCTCTTTGAGGTGCGGCGTCCGCGGATTCCGCGCAGGATCATGTATGTGCACTACGCGCTGGTGTTCGTTCATGACGCCCCGTAAGAATTCGGCGTGTTTCTCGGTAACTTCTTGTCCAACGGCATGACCTCCTTCTGGATATCCCGCATACAGGACCAGCCCGTTTTTTTTCACGGGGAGTACGATGCAGCAGCGCGGGCATCCGGCGATCTGCGCGCTCTTTGCTGCGGCAATGCGCAGCGCCTCCGAAAGCGATTTGATTATGATCTCCTCCGCCATCTCCGCAAATGCGATCAACTTGTTCATGTCTCCCTCCCTTTATATTTTGTTTTAATGTGCGTCGTTTTTTGAATACGCGTGTTGTACGCTATTTTTATGCATCAGTCAAGAGTGTAAAAAGCCTGTTTTCTTGATAGTTTCTAGGTTTTCGAGTACCATAGCTACTATGAGTACACAAGAAAAACAGGAAAAATCTCAGCTTGCGCGCATGGAAGAAGAGGTGCTTGCGTGGTGGAACGAACAGAAGGTGTTTGAGCAGGTTCTCGCAAAACGAAAAAAAGGGAAATTATTCGTGTTTTATGAGGGTCCTCCGACCGCCAACGGCATGCCGCATCCGGGGCACGTGATGGGGCGGTGCTTTAAGGATCTTTTTTTGCGGTATAAATCGATGCAGGGGTATTTTGTTCCGCGGAACGCGGGGTGGGATACGCACGGCTTGCCGGTGGAGATAGAAATAGAAAAAAAACTCGGCATCACCAAAAAATCCGACATCGAGAAATTCGGCATCGGGGAATTCAACCGGTTGTGCAAAGAGTCGGTATGGAAATACAAAGACGAATGGGAAAAGATGACCAATCGCATCGGGTTCTGGCTCGATATGAAGCATCCGTATATCACGTATGAAGCGAAATATATGGAAACGCTGTGGTGGATCATCAAACGCATATTCGAGAAAGGGCTTTTGGTGGAGGAGTACAAGGTGATGCAATACTGCGCGCGGTGCGGGACCGGCCTTTCGTCGCATGAGATCGCGCAGGGATATAAAACGGTCAAAGACAAGTCGGTATATGTGAAATTCCCTCTGGCGCGGCGTGCGGCCGAAGAGCGCGTGCATGAGAAAGCGAAACACAAAGCGGTGTTTGATGAGCACGATGATCCCGATGGGCGCGAATATTTTTTGGTATGGACGACGACGCCCTGGACGCTCCCCGCGAATGTTGCGCTCGCAGTACACCCTGATATCGAGTATGTAAAGGCGAAAAAAGAGAACGAAGTGCTTATCGTAGCGAAGGATCGCGTGAGCATCCTCGGCGAAGGATGGGAGGTCGTGCGGACGATGAAGGGAAAGGAACTTCTCGGTGTGCGGTATGAGCAGCTTTTCACATTCCTTACGCCAGACAAAGACGCGTTCTTTGTCGTTGCGGGTGATTTTGTGTCTGCTCTAGACGGGTCGGGGATAGTGCATCTGGCGCCCGCATACGGAGAAGACGACATGGCGGCGGCAAAAAAATACAACCTTCCCGTATTGCACCCGGTGCAGGAGAATGGGGAGTTTGGCGCGCCGATCCCGTGGCGGGGGACGTTCGTGAAAAATACGGACGGAGCGATCGTGAACGAGCTTCGAGAGCGCGGACTCTTTTTCAAAGAAGAAGCATACGAACATGAATATCCGTTCTGCTGGCGGTGCGATACGCCGATTTTATATTACGCGCGGAAATCGTGGTTCATCACGATGTCTCAATTGCGAGGAAAGCTGATCGAAAGCAATAAAAAAGTAAATTGGGTGCCCGCCCATACAAAAGAAGGGAGATTCGGCGAATGGCTCACGCAGGCAAAGGATTGGGCGTTCTCGCGCGAGCGGTATTGGGGCACGCCGCTGCCGTTGTGGCGGTGCGACGGGTGCGGCACAGTGGAGGCCATCGGGAGCGTTGCCGAGCTCGGCGCGCGGTCCCGGTTGCGCAACCGGTATTTCATGATACGGCACGGGCAGGCGGCGTTCAACGCGAAACGCATAGCGGAAACATCAGGAAGGGCGGAAAATCATCTCACAAAAAAAGGTATTTTGGAGAGCACGGCTGCGCTCGCGCGATTTGCAAAAAAACACAAAGGAGTCGTTCCCGATGTTATTATCTCATCTCCGTTCGTACGCACACAGGAAACGGCGCGCATCGTGGCGGAACATTTTGGCATCGCGCCCGAGCGCATCGTGACGGATGCGGCGATCCAGGAGATGGACATCGGCGTGTTTGATGGCAAGCCGGTAAAACAATACCATGCGTATTTTGCTTCGTATGAAGAGATGTTTGAAAAGCGGCCTCCCGAAGCGAAAGAGAATCTGACCGATCTTCGCGCGCGCGTCGCCGCGTTCATACAGGATGCGGAGAAACGACACGAAGGGAAGACCATTTTTATCGTGGGGCACGAGTATTCATTATGGATGCTGGAAACAGCATTATATGGATATGACCTTGCAGAGACCATCGCGGCAAAAAAGAAAAAAGGAGACGACTATATCGCAACCGGAGAGATGCGCGAACTGCCGCGCATGCATTTGCCGCTTGATGAGAACGGATCTTTGGATCTGCACAAGCCGCACATTGATGCTATTACCTTTGCATGCCGGGCGTGCGAAAAGGGAATGATGCGACGCGTGCCGGAAGTATGCGATGTGTGGTTTGATTCCGGTGCGATGCCCTTCGCGCAGATGCATTTTCCGTTCGCGCAGGGCGACACGAGCGGCGCTAAAAAAAGCATCGTTCAACTCATGAAGCAGATCCCGTACCCCGCCGATTTTATCACCGAGGGCGTTGATCAGACGCGCGGGTGGTTCTATACGCTCCTTGCGGTCGCGACCGCGCTTGATGCGGGCGTCCCGTACCGCACCGTGATCTCGCAGGGGCATATTTTGGACAAGCACGGCAAAAAGATGTCGAAGTCAAAAAAGAATTATACCGATCCGCTTATGATCGCCGACACATACGGCATCGATGCGCTGCGGTGGTTTTTTTTCGTGGTGAATCCGGTGGGGGAGCCGAAGCGGTTTGATGAAAAAGACGTGCTTGATGCGCAGCGCAAATCGGTCATGATGCTTATCAACATCGGGAACTTTCTCAGATCATACGCATACGCGGGGCGCGCGCCGGCGGCCCTGCCCCCGGCCAAAAACCCGCTTGACCGATGGATCATATCAAAACTGAACCATGCGGTGGCCGCCGTGACGGATGCGATGGAGGCGTATGACGCGCAAAGCGCGGGACGGCACATCGCGGCGCTCCTTGACGACGTTTCCAATTGGTATATCCGCCGCTCGCGCGAACGGTTCCAGCTCGCCGAAGATGCGCACGATCACAAAGCCGCAAGCATGGTGCTCACAATGGTGTTTGAGCGCACGCTGACGCTTGCAGCGCCGTTCATTCCATTTACCACTGAACGGCTGTGGTTGAACATGGGCAAAAAAACAAGTATTCATTGTGAAAAGTATCCGCGCGCGGACAAAAAACGCATTGATAAGAAGCTCGAATATGCTATGATGCGGGTACGGGAAGCGGCGAGCGCGGCGCTCAAAGCGAGAGCGGAAGCGCGCATGAAAGTGCGCCAGCCGCTTGGCATAGTAAAGATCAGCGGCAAGGCATTTGGTCATGTGAAAAAAGAATTGCTCCATCTTCTTAAAGATGAGGTGAATGTAAAAGAGGTCGTGGTGGATGATGCGCTTGCCGAAGGAGTGTGGCTCGACACGACCGTCACGCCGGAGCTGAAAGAAGAAGGAATGATGCGGGAGGTCACGCGGCACATCCAGCAGGCGCGCAAAGAAGCCGGGCTTACGAAGAAAGACAGCGTCGTGCTCCAATGCGCCGCCGACGGAGAAATGAGACGTACGCTTGAAGCATGGGGTGAGCGGCTGTCCTTAAGGATCGTTGCGCGAAACATAGAGTATGTCGCGCGCGATGGTATGAAGGATCCCCGCGAGATCACCGGAGACGATTATCATTTGTGGTTTGCACTAAAACCGATATGAGCCAGCGATCGACCATTGCACTTGTCGTGAAAAGAAAAAACAAGGGGGAGCACGACCAACTGCTCACCCTGTTCACGAAGCGATACGGAAAGATCGAGTGCGTGTGCCGGGGGATCCGCAAGAAGGAGGCGAAGCTTGCCGGACATCTCGGGTTGTTGTGCGTTTCCGACGTCAGCTTCGTGTTGGGGAAACACACGAAAGTGCTCACCTCCGCATGCGATCGCGAGCATTTTTCGGCGATCAAAAAGGACCTTATCAAGTTGAAAGCCGCACAGCGCATCGTGAAGCTCCTTGATGCGTATACGATCACGGAAGCAAAAGACGAGGCGATCTTCAACCTGGTGGTCGGCGCGCTTGATTATCTGAATCGGCGGGAGATGACGATGCTTGAATTGAAATTTTTCCTCCGCTATTTTGAATTTAAATTCTTGAGCCTGCTGGGGTATGAGCCGGAAGACAAGACGATCATGCGGGCGTTTTGCAATGAGCATATCGCGCTCTCCGAGCAAGAGCTCGATACGATGGAAGAGATCTTTGACCGGCATTTCAGGGATATTTACGGAGTAGTGAATATGTAACCTTTGAATTACGAAATGTATTTTTATTTTGCCGCCGTCACCTTCAATTCTTTCTTTTATCTTAACGGAAGCGCAGCCTTTCCATACCTATTATATAAATAAAAAGGCGTGAGAGGATGAAAGAAAGAATTGAAGGTGACGGCGGCAGGAAAAGGCGTTGTTTCGTAATGCAAGGATATAATAAATATGGATAGTCGTTTAGAAGAATTCGAAAAAAAATTATACGCGCGCAAGGAGGGCGAGGGGGCGAAGCGCAAAGGATATGAAGCATACAAAGAAGAAGATGCGGTGCGCATGCGCGGCGGGTGGGAAAAGGACGAGCCGGCCTCTCTTACGGTCGGCGTGAAAAAAATACGCCTCAAGCCGATCATCGCGGTGGCGGTAGTCGCGCTTATGCTGGGCGGCGGATATTATCTTTTTACGCGCGAACGTCCGTTTGACGTTGCCGGAGTGCGCGGCACCATCGAGGGGCCGGCGCGCGTGTCATCGGGCGACGAGGTATCCTATGTCATTACCTATCGGAACAATACGAGCGTTGCGTTGCGGGGAGGGAAGGTGGTGTTCACGTGGCCGGAAGGCGCGGTGGTTGCCGAAGGAAGCGACGGAGCGGCGCGGGAAGCGAAAGAAGAGGTGGGCATGATCGTGCCGGGCCAGGAGAAAAGCGCGACGTTCAAAGGAAGGATATACGGAACACAGGACGAGCATAAAGAGATCGCGGTGGTATTTCAGTATACGCCGGAAAATGTTGCGGCGGTATTTGAAGATAAAAAAACGCTGGCCCTTACCATTGCGGCAACGCCGATCGCGCTCATTATCCAGGCGCCCGGGCAGGCGGTCTCCGGCAAGGAAGTGGAGATCGCGGTGGAGTATCAGAATCAATCCGATGCGCCTTTTTCCGACATGACGCTGCGCGCCATATATCCGGAAGGATTTGCTTTTGTGTCCGCCGACCCCGCGCCGTCTTCCGAGAATAATACATGGAAGCTCGGCGCTATAGAAGGAAGGGAGAGCGGGAAAATAAAGATCAAAGGGAGTTTCTCCGGCGCGCAAGGAGAAGCGAAGTCGGTGTACATGGAGCTTGGTATTGTGGGGGACAACGGTGCGTTCGCGCAGTATGCGCGCGCCGACAGCGCGGTGACCATTGCATCGTCCGCGCTCTTTGTGTTTTTGACCGCGAACGACTCACGGGATTACGTAGCAAATCCCGGGGGGTCGATAAAATTTAAGGTGCACTACAAGAACACCACGAATGTGCAGATCCCGAATGTCACAATATTGGCGAACATTGACGACACATACATAGATATCAGGACGTTGTCCGTGCAATGGGGGTATGTTGATGGAAGAACGAATTCGATCATATGGAATCCTGTCAGTGTGCCGGAGCTCGCGGTGCTTGATCCGAAAGAAGAAGGCGTTGTGTCGTTTTCCGCCACAGTGAAACCGTCGTTTTTGCCAAAGAGCTTTTCAGACAAAAACTTGAAGGTGTCCGCGCGTACGCGCATCACCGCCTCAGCGCAACCGGAAAGCTTGAAAGGGCTGCCGCTTGAAAGCGAGGATACCGTCAGCGTAAAGATCAACACGCAATTTTCATTCAACGAAAAAGCATATTTCCAGGACGGGTTTCTTTTAAACACCGGTCCGCTTCCCCCTACGGTTGGCCAACGCACCACGTATGGGATATCATGGCAGCTGTCGAGCACCATCAACGATGTTGACGAAGTTGAAGCGACCGCGGTAATTCCGCCGAATGTCGAATGGACGGGGAAGGTGTATCCTCAGGATGCGAATATCACGTATGATCCCGATAGGGGGATCATACGATGGAAGCCGGGAAAGGTGTTTGCAGGGACCAGCAATCTTATTTCTCCTGTGCGGGTTGATTTTCAGCTTGCGTTTACGCCTGCGGACGTGCATGTGGGCCAAGTGATCAATCTGGTTTCCGGCGCAACATTGAAGGCGGTAGATGCGTTCACCGGTACGCAGATGGAGCGGCAGGTGTCTCCGGTCAACACGGATCTGCTAAACTCCCTGAAGGGGGAGCAAGGGCGGGTTATCGGGACAGGCATATAAGATAAACACATACCATGGCAGGGCAAACAACATTGGAAGACATCGTTTCGCTGTGCAAGCGGCGAGGGTTCGTGTATCCGTCGTCCGAGATCTACGGCGGGTTTGCCGGCGTGTATGACTACGGGCATTACGGCGTGTTGCTGAAAAACAATATTCAGGCGGCATGGTGGCGGCACATGGTGCAGCTGCGCGACGATGTGTACGGGCTCGACAGCGCCATCTTCATGCACCCAAAAACGTGGGTGGCATCCGGCCATGTCGGCGGCTTTAACGACCCGCAGATCGATTGCAGGAAATGCAAGAACCGCATGCGCGCGGATCATGTGCTTGAGGCGTTCGGCATCAACGCCGATAAGGCGACGATCGAATACATTAATACCGAGCTCGACAAGCTGAAAGAGAAAAAAGCATTGAAATGCGCGAACTGCGGATCTTCCGATCTGACGCCGGCACGGGTCTTTTCGCTCATGGTGAAATCAAATCTCGGCTCTCCGACCGAGGAGTTGAGCGATGAGAACGCGGCATACCTCCGCCCGGAAACGTGCGGCGGTATTTATCTGGAATACAAAAACACCATTGATTCTTTGCATCCGAAGCTGCCGTTTGGGATCGCGCAGGTGGGGAAGGCGTTCCGCAATGAGATCGTTGCCCGCCAATTCGTGTTCCGCACCCGGGAGTTCGAGCAAATGGAGATGCAGTATTTTTTGCATCCCGATGACATGAAAAAAAGCTACGAGATGTGGAAGCAGGAGCGGTGGCGATGGTATCTGGCGTACGGGATCCCACAGGAGAAGATACGATGGTACCAGCACGAGAAGCTCGCGCACTACGCGTCGGAAGCGTACGATATCGAGTTTTCGTTCTCGTCGCTCGGCGGCTTTAAGGAGGTTGAAGGCATCCATGCGCGCGGCGATTGGGACTTGTCACAGCACGCAAAGCATTCCGGCGCCGACCTGTCGTATACGGATGAAACGACCAAACAGAAATTCATTCCGCATATCATGGAAACGTCCGTCGGGCTGGGGCGATTGTTTTTGATGTTCATTGATCACGCGTATACGCAAGAAGAGGTGAACGGAGAAACGCGGACGGTGCTGAAGCTCGATAAGCGCCTCGCTCCCGTGAAGGCTGCGGTGTTTCCGCTGTTGCGCAACAAGCCGGAGCTCGTGAGCAAAGCGCGCGAGGTATACGACCTGCTGAAAGGCGTGTTCATGTGCGAGTTCGACGACAACGGCAACATCGGCAAGCGCTACCGGAGGCAGGACGAAATAGGCACGCCATGGTGCCTTACCATTGATTTTCAAACACTGGAAGACGGCACGATCACCGTGCGCGACCGCGACACGCTCGCGCAGGAGCGCGTGGCGATCGCCGATTGCGTTGCATATCTAAAGGAACGCTATGAATCCCGTTAGAAGTCCTTGGCATAAAATTTCTTAGAAATTTTATGCGAGACAGCAACAGGGGAAACACGCAAAACATTATTTTTTTCATGACAATGATACTATTAAAATGCGAACTTCTAACGGGATGAAAAATAAACTTACGTATCGAAAAACAACGCTCGAAAACGGATTACGCATCATCACCATTCCTATGCGAAACACGTCTACTGTGGCTTCCATGGTGTTCGTGAAAACCGGGTCGCGGTATGAGCAAAAAAAAGAGAACGGCATTTCGCATGTGTTGGAACATATGTTTTTCGAAGGGACGAAAAAGAGGCCAAGCAGCATGAGCGTGAATAGAGAGCTCGACAGGGTGGGGGCGGTGAAAAATGCGTATACGTCAAACGACCACACCGCATATTATGTGAAGACGGACGCAAAACACTTCGACTTAGGGCTGGATGTTTTGTCGGATATGTACCTTCATTCATTATTCCGTCCGGCATCTATTGAAAAAGAGCGGCGGGTGGTGGTGGAGGAGATCCGCATGTATAAAGACACGCCACAGCGGCAGGTATGGGATAATTTTTCCCAACTCCTGTATCCCGACAATTCGCTCGGGCGGTCTGTTCTCGGCCCCGAGAGCACGGTGTTGTCGCTTACGCGCGCAAACCTTCTTTCATATTTAAAAGAGTTTTATGTTGCGCAAAATACGACAGTGGTGATCGCGGGGAATATTGATGAACATGCGGCGATCGCGAAAGTGAAGCGCTATTTTAAAACCATAAGAACGGGAAAACCCTCTGTGTTTTCGCCGGTGGGCGGTCGGCAGGAAAAACCGCGCGTGCATGTGGAATATAAAAAAATAGATCAGGCGCATCTTGTGCTTGGCGCGCAGGGGTATGCGATCGGCGATAAACGGCGACATGCGCTTGAGGTGCTTGAGGCGATCTTGGGCGGATATTTCAGCTCGCGGCTTATGACGTCGGTGCGGGACACATTAGGCCTTGCGTATTATGTCGGCGCTGATGCGGATCATCACGAAGATACGGGGTCGTTTTCGGCATATGCGGGCATCAATCTTGCAAAGGTGGAGCTCGGCATTACCGCGATCTTGAAGGAGTTTGAAAAAGTACGAACGCGCGTCGTTCCGAAAAAAGAGATCGATGATGCGAAAACCCACATTGAGGGAGCGTTGAGCTTGCAGTTGGAATTGTCCAACAGCGTTGCACTCGGCGCGGGGTGGTCAGAGGTGCTGTCGGGGCGCATCGAAACGCCAAAGGAGTATATGCGAAAGATCAAAGCGGTGACCGCAGCGGATATCCGCGCGGTCGCCAACGACGTATTGAGGCCGCAGAGCATGAATCTTGCCATTATCGGCCCGTTTAAAGAAAAAGATATAAAACGTTTTCAGGCGTTGCTTCACATATAATTATGCAGAACTCATTTCAATACTCTTTCCTGCCGCGATACGTGTCCATGCTGTGTCGGGACAAGGAGCGACGACGAAGGAGTAGTTTTCACTACTTCAAGGAGGAGCGACGCCGTATCCGGCACAGCATGGCCGTATCCCGAAGGGTTCTGGCGATTTTCATTCATCGCTTCGTTGCTCCTCGTCATGGTAATATAATTAGCATTTCCTCGTCGCGCCTCGCGAGTGAAAGAAAATCGCTCAAGAACGCGGCTAGGAAATAGTATTAAAATGAGTTCTACTCAATATCCAAAACTTACGTTTTACGGCGGCGCGGGGGCGGTGACAGGTGCGTGTTATTTACTCGAAACGGCGCACACGAAGATCATCATCGATTGCGGGATGTTCCAAGGGTCGCGTTTTTCCGAAACGCTCAACAGCGATCCGTTTCCGTTCGATCCTAAAGAGCTCAAGGCGGCGCTCATCACCCACGCGCATATCGACCATACCGGGCGCCTGCCGAAGCTGTGCAAGGACGGATTTAGCGGGAACATCCACGCGACCATGCCGACGCTTGATTTTACGAAAGCGCTTCTGATCGATTCGCAGCATGTGATCGCGATGGAGGCGAAACATGAAGGGCAAGAACCGTTCTATACCGAGAAAGACGTCGAGCTTGTGTTCGCGCTTGTCAAGCCCGTCGAATACGGAATGATGGTGCATATTGCCGAAGATATGGCATGTAAGTTCTACGATGCGGGGCATATTTTAGGGTCCTCTATGATCGAGGTGTTCGTCACGGTGGGGGATAAAAAAACAAAGATCGTGTTCACGGGCGACCTCGGCAATTCACCCGGACCGTTGTTGCGCGATACGCACAAGGAAACCGAAGCGGATTACGTCGTGATCGAATCGGCGTACGGCGACCGGTTGCATGAAGGGGAAGGAGAGAGGAAAGACACCTTGGAAGACATTATTGAAGAAACGGCTGCCGCAGGCGGCGTGCTTATGATCCCGGCGTTTGCCACCGAGCGCACGCAAGAGCTGTTGTACGAATTCAACGAGCTTGTGGAGCATGACCGCATTCCGAAAATGCCGGTGTTCATCGATTCTCCGCTCGCGATAAAGATCACGGAAGTGTATAAGCGCTACTCGTCGTTTTACGATGAAGAGGCGTTGCGCCTGCTGAAGTCGGGCGATGAGATATTCAGTTTTCCCGGGTTGAAATTCACGCCGACCATCGAGGATTCCAAGCGCATCAACAGCGTGCCGCCGCCCAAGATCATTTTAGCGGGTTCCGGCATGTCGCACGGCGGGAGGATCGTGTATCACGAAAAATTATATCTGCCCGACCCCAAGAGCACGCTGCTTATCATCGGGTACCAGATCAAGGGATCGCTCGGGAGACGGCTGCTTGACGGAGAAAAAACGGTACGGATCCACGGCGATGAGGTGACTGTCCGCGCGAGGATCAGGCAGATCTCGGGGTATTCGGCGCACGCCGACCAGCAAGGGCTGTATCGGTGGGTGGAGCCGATGCGGCTGTCGATCAAGAAATTGTTCGTGGTGCAAGGGGAGGAGAGCGCATCAGAGACCTTTGCGCAGATCGTGAAAGATCAGCTGGCGATAGATGCGATCGCGCCGAAGGTCGGCGACTCGTTTGTTTTGGAATAGGGCGCGTGGTATCATTGAGTAAAACACCTATGGTTTCATCACCAAAATATAAGATATGCGTATCGGGCGCCGCGGAATCAACGCATTGCGGCGCGGCCGTGCTTGCGCTCGCCGAAGAGATCGGACGGGAGATCGTACGGCAGGGGGCGGTGCTCGTGACCGGCGCGACGTCAGGCATTCCGTATTGGGCGGCAAAAGGCGCGAAGGCGGAAGGAGGGATCTCGATCGGCCTGTCCCCGGCGGCTTCCGAGCTTGCGCATGTGAAAGCGTACAAGCTCCCGATCGATTACTTCGATCTCATTATTTATACCGGGTTTGATTATTCGGGAAGGAATTTGCTTCTCACGCGCGCGGCGGACGCGGTGATCACGATCTGCGGGCGCATGGGCACGCTGAACGAATTCACCATCGCATTTGAAGACCGCAAGCCGCAAGGAGTGCTTATCGGCACCGGCGGCACCGCTGATTATCTGAAGAACATCATTGATAAGATGCATCGGGGCCCCGGGAAAGTGGTGTATCATAAAGAACCGAAAAAACTTGTCGCAGAAGTGATCAAGCTTATCAGCAAGGATCAGAGAATGAAAACAGAACCGTCAAAGCGGAGAAATTCGTCATAACCATTCATCATCGGTATGCTCGACACCCATCAATTTTCCATGATCGTCTCGCTTGTCGTTGCGGCGACACTCGGGTTCATTGTCGGCATAGAGCGCGAATTCGTGCGGAAAGAAGCGGGCATCAAAACATATGCGCTGGTCACGCTCGGCGCCGCATTGTTCACGGTCATTTCATTCGACCCGAATTTTCCCGACCCTTCCCGCATCATCGCGCAGATCGTCACCGGCATCGGTTTTATCGGCGCGGGGATCATCATTTTCCATCAAAACAAGATACACGGACTCACGACCGCCGCGGGGTTGTGGACGATGGCGGGGGTGGGGGTCGCCGCCGGTATGCGGTATTACACGCTTGCGGTCGCGGGCACGCTCATCGTGCTTTTTATCCTTCTCGCGTTACGGAAACTCAAGATCGAGGACCGGATCCATGCTTTTGTCGGCATACAAGATGAGGAGGAGAAGCAATAGTTAAACAGGGAGCGAAAATATATGAAAATGATCGTATTCGGGAACGCGCGGTACGGGGTCGCAACGCTCGTGGGAACGATCATCGGCGTGGGTATTTTCGGGCTGCCGTACGCGGCATCCAAGGCGGGGTTTTTTACCCAGCTTTTTTATTTAGGCGCATTTGCGGGAGTGTTCGTACTGCTTCATCTCATGTTCGGTGAGATCATGCTGCGCACCACACAGCGGCATCGTCTTGCGGGATATGTGGGGGTGTATTTTGGCGATGCGGCAAAAAAATTCATCGAGCTCATCACGGTCGTGGGAACGCTTGGCGGCATGCTCGCATATCTTTTGGTCGGCGGGCTGTTCTTAAAAACGCTGACGGGGGGCGTATTCGGCGGCATCGAGCAGCATTATATCGTTTTTTGGGCGCTGTTGAGTTTTGTGCTGTTCTCGGGATTAAAAATGGTTGAGCGGACGGAGGCCATCATGCTGTTTTTCATGGCGCTGATCATCGCACTTTTGTTCATAGTGAGTATTCCGCTCATTAACGTCGGCAATTTTTCATTTTCCATCCCCGAGAATTTCTTCTTTCCGTACGGGGTGACGCTGTTTGCGCTTGCCGGCACCGCCGCGATCCCCGTGGTGCGCGACGTACTTAAAAACGAAGAACGGAAGATCAAAAAAACCATCATACTGGGAACATTGATCCCTGTGGTGTTGTACGCGCTTTTTATATTTTCCGTCGTGGGGGTGACCGGAGCGGCGACTTCCGAGGATGCGCTCACCGGCCTGAACGGGATATTGGGCAAACCGATGGTGATCATCGGCGCGCTCTTTGGTCTGCTGGTCATTGCGACATCGTACATCGTATTCGGTCTTTATCTCAAAGATACGTTGTGGTATGATTTTAACGTGCATCGCAAGGCCGCGCTGTGGTTCGTGCTTGCAGCGCCCCTGATGCTCGTGTTGTTTCAGCCGGCGAGCTTCATCGAGATCATCAGCTTTCTCGGCGCCGTTTTCGGCGGCACGGAAGCGGTCTTCATTATCCTCACATTCAGGAAGGCGCGGCGGCACGGCGACCGCGTGCCGGAGTATCAATTGAAGGTCCCATCGGTTATCCTTTATTCCCTTATTGCGCTGTTCATGTTTGGCATCATATACACATTGGTTGATGGGAAATTTAATCTATAGCGTCCATGAGTGAAGAAAAAAAAATAAAGATCGTATTGGTAGAAGACGAAGAAGTGCTGCTTGAGGTGCTTGAAGGTAAGCTTAAAAAAGAAGGGTTTGAGGTGTTTTCCGCCAAAGACGGGCAAGCGGGGCTTGATCTGATATCAGCAATACAGCCCGACCTTGTGTTGCTTGACATCATCATGCCGCGGATGGACGGCATGGAGGTGCTGGCGCATATGCACGACGATGCGGTTCTTTCGAAGATCCCCGTGATCATTATTTCCAATTCCGGACAAGCGGTGGAAATAGAAAAGGCGGCCGCGCTCGGCGCAAAAGATTATCTGGTGAAAGCGGAGTTCGATCCGCAGGAGGTGCTTGATAAGATCAGAGCGCTGCTGCACGCCATGGGAAAGGAGCCGGAGGCGGTTGCGCCCGAAAGCGCCACGGCAAAAGATGCCGCAACGGCAGTGAACCCTGCGGATTTTCGCGTACTTCTTGTTGAAGACGATAGCTTTTTGCGCGATCTTATCTCGCAGAAAATGAAAAAAGAGGGATTTACGGTGATCGAAGCGGTTGACGGCGAGGAAAGCCTGAAAAAAGCGGCGGCGGAGAATCCGCATATCATCCTGCTTGATCTCATTCTTCCCGGCGAGGACGGGTTTGAGGTGCTCAGGAAGCTTCGCGCCGAGCCCGTAACCGGCAAGGTTCCGGTGATCGTGCTTTCCAATCTTGGGCAGAAAGAGGACGTCGAGAAGGGGATCAGAATGGGAGCGACCGATTATCTGGTGAAAGCGCATAACACGCCGGGTGAGATCATCGATAAGATAAAAACGATACTCGCTAAAAGCTATTAAGACGGCGCAAAATACCCGCGATAGCGCGGGTATTTTTTTTAACTTCACCCCCACACCTATGCATAGGTGTGGGGGTTCACAAACAAGCGCGTTGGTCGTATAGTTGAAGTATGAATATCGTTCGCTATGGTGGTATTGCCGGTATTGGCGTGGCGGTGCTTGCACTTATTGGCGGCGTGCTATGGTATGGCGGCGGCACATTGAGCAAGACGGTTGCGGTGAAAAATGGCGGAGAGAAAGCCCCCTTAGAAACACAAGAAACCGGTGCCGGCGGCGAGCGTCTCGCGTATAATCCGCTGACCGGCACGATGTGCGCGGACGGCGATGCGCGTCCGTTTGCGGTGATGTTGGCGGCAGATAAGGTCGCGCGGCCGCTCTACGGCATCGCGCAGGCCGATATTGTGGTGGAGATGCCGGCGCTCACCAACGGCATCACCCGCTACATGGGAATATTCGCATGCGGGCATGCGGATGAGATCGGGTCCATACGGTCATCTAGGCACGATTTTCTGTATTTCGCAAAAAGCTTCGATGCGATCTATGCGCATTGGGGCGGCTCGTATCTCGCGCTTGACGCGTTGAAAACAAAAGAGCTCGATAACATCGACGCGATGCCAAACCCCTATGACGCATTTTATCGGAGAAGCGACAAGCTTGCGCCCCATAACGGGTTCACGTCGTTTGAGCGATTGAAAGAAACGGCGCAAAAGCTCGGCTACCGCATGGAAGGGAGATCGCCGGGCTATCCGCGCATCATCGATGAAGCGGTGCTCAATACCGACCAAAATATCGCGCTCGGGTACCCATTCCCGTACAACGTCGATTTTTTCTATGATCATGCGACAAACTCGTATTTCCGTTCGCGCGGAGGAGAGAAAGAGATGGACGCGGGAACGAACACGCAAGCAGAGGTGAAAAACGTCATCGTGATGGAGGCGGCCTCGCGCCAGGTAAGTCCCGATTATAACGACATGGATGTGGAAGGAGAGGGAAATGCGATCGTATACCGCAATGGTGAAATGAAAAAAGGAACATGGAAAAGAGAGGGCGAGCGGTATGTTTTTTCTGACGGCACCGGGCAAGCGATCGGGTTGGTTGCGGGAAAGACGTGGATCTCGGTCATACAGCCGGACCAAAAAGTAGAGCTGACGTTCAAGTAAGTCAGGAAACATGAAGCGTGAAGCATGAAACGTTCACTCAAAAAACGCCCCATGTTTCAAGTTTTATGTTTCAAGTTTCAAGATTTATGATCATCGTTCTTCACGGCATAAATACTTTTGTAACAAAGCGAAAACGCGATGAGATCATAGCGGGCTATCGCGCAAAACATCCCCAGGGATTGAGTTTTTTTATGTTCGACGAGGATAGCGATACGCAAGATATAAAAACAGCCATTGAAACCGTTTCGCTGTTTGAGGAGAAAAAATTGGTGGTGTGCAGGAATGTATTAGCGGGCGTTGCGGATGACGAAGGGTTTTTTTCGTGGCTGAAGGCGCGGACAATAAAAGAAGACGGTAAGACCGTGGTGGTGTTTTCCGAAGACCGCGTGCTTGCGGAAACGAAAAACAAAAACATCGCATGGCTTTTGGAGAAACCATCGGTGGTGCAAAAAGCCGATATCATGAATGCCGCGCGGCTGCCGGCATGGCTCGCGCAGGAGGCCGCGCGCCATCACGCGACGATCGAGCATGATGCGGCGCTCTATCTTGCCGATGTGTGCGGCGACGATCTCTGGCGGCTTTCGCATGAAATAGAAAAATGCGCTTCGTATGATAAAAAGATAACGAAAGCGCGCGCACAGCTTCTGGTCCTCATGGCTGAGGAAGGCCGCGTCTTTGATGCGCTCGGGGCGTTGGCGGAAGGAAATACGAAAAAAGCGGCGTCGCATTTTTTTGCGCTGCAAAAAGATGGGGAAGATCGGGCGAAGATGTTCGGTGCGGTGGCGTTTCATTTCCGCAGTATGGTGCGGGTGCGGGCCTTGCTTGATCTGGGGTGGGGAAAAGAGCAGATGCACAAGGAACTCGGCATGCATCCGTTCGCGCTGCAAAAGGCCATGGGATATGCGCGCGGTGCGAGCATGGATACGCTCGCTAGAACATATCGGATGATCGCGCGAGCGGACGAGGCGCTTAAAACAGGGAAAATGACGGCGGAGGAATTTTTTGAACGTCTTCTGCTTGGCGTGTAAGAGGCGATATGGCGATAAAAGAAAAAAGGAGCCAGATAGCTCCTTTTTTCTTTGAGAGGTAATTATATGATATCTACTTTTGAGAAGACGCTTTGTGAAGCGCCGCGGTGAGGCGTGATTTTTTGCGTGAGCCGGCATTCTTTTTAATGACGTTGCTTTTCACCGCTTTATCGATCGCCTGGTAAAGGCGGGGGAGCAGTTTTTTTGCTTCATCGAGCTTCTTTTTTTGTGCGAGCGAGCGGATCTCTTTTGCTACGATCCTCATCTTATCGAGGGAGCGCACATTGGCAACTCGTTTTCGCTTGCTCTGGCGCAATGCTTTTTTTGCTGATGTCGTGATTGGCATAGATAAAAATTAGACTGAAAAATCTTCCGTAAGTGTATACGAAACGGGGAAAAAATGCAAGCCCCTCACATGGGTTCCATGTGAGGGGCGGGCTGTTGTGAAAAGGAAAGGATTCACACTCCTGTGGGAGCGTAAAAAGGATCAAGGGCGATCGTTTTTCCGCCATTGATCAATTTCGTTGCGAATGCGGCGCCTCTGAAATAGGCGGTTGTTTTTTCTTCGATCCTCTCGGGTTGCGTTTTGATGCGCTCTGCCTTTCCCGTGTTGATGTTCAGCATATAGATCGCGGCCTCAGTGATGACAAGGACTTTGGTATTCCTGATAACTTGGTCAATGAAGAGCACGGGACTCTTATCGGGTGTTTTTATGGCCATCTCTTTTTCTTTGCCCCAGTTTCTAGACAATATGTCGCGAAGCGATGTGCTGTAGATCGTTGCGCCGCGCGCGAAAATAGCCATCTTTTCTTTTCGAACGAGGCGTATGTTCGTGATGCCGCGAGGAATATTTCCCACGCCCAGAATGCGTATCGCGCTGTGTCCGCGCGAAAAGTAGCCCGGAAAGAACGCTCCGCCGCAGATCCCGTCTCTTTGCAGTATTGCGGCGAATCTTTCCGCGACACCTTTCACATCAGGCGTAAGGGCCCCTTGATAGTCCGCGATCGCATGGCTTTGTCCCGTTATCTCCTCATCAAAAAAGTCGACATGATGGAGTAGCGCATAGTATTTGTTCATGGGTAGCTGAGGGAGCCTCAGATGATAATGCGCGCGGATGTCCTTCGGTGAATATACGCGTACCGCATCCACGGTTTTGTTGCAGATCGGTTTTTTCAGGAAAAGAAATGCTTTTATTTCAAGCAGATCTTTTCCTGTAAGCTTATGTACCTCCTCTGGTGATAGCGATTCTACGACAACCTGCGGGTCTTGCATGTGCATCCTCCTTTTTTCTGTTTATTTTTTAAGGTACAAAAGCGAACAAGCAGTTATTGTATGGAATGCGCGCCACTCTGTCAACGGCGTGCGGAAATAAAAAAGCCGGGTACATAATGTACCCGGCAGCAAACCCTGGCAAAGGGGGTGTTTGTGTGAAACGGTAAATCTCGACCGTGATGTTAGACGGCGCGCGCGAGGGCCGGTTCCTGAGTAAGGCCGGACTGCGTTGTAACGAAGACCTTCGCTTTCTGCTGCACGAAAGAGAGGACCTTGCACTTGGGGTTCTGGTCCTGTGTCGAGGATGCTCTCTTTGTAGAGAGGTTATAGCCCTGGACGATCTGTTTTTCCGTGACGATGTTCGTCACGCCGTTCTGGACCCTGTCCATGAACAACACAGTCGTGTCGAATGAGCCGACCAGTTCAGCAGTCTCCCATTTCGCATTGACGAAGTTCTCCAGCGTCATCTTTTTCACGGTCTTTCCGTGGGTGAACACGATCTCGTTCTTGTTCCATGTCCTGATGTTTGATATCCCTTTCAGGACGGTGGTTCCGGGAAGGTAGTGCTTTTCCTCTCCAAATGCCGAGGTCAGCGGTGCATACCCGGAAAGAATCCCGCCACTGATGTCCTGCGCGGTCTTCGCAAGCTTGGTTAAAGAGGCGAGAGTCGCACTGTCAGGCGTGGCGCCGAAGTAGGAGATTAACGGCTGGCCATTGGGCAGCACGTTAAAATACCTGATGACGGTGTTCACCTGTGAGACCGAGACCTCGGGGAGAGGGCATATTGCCTGCTCGAGGATCGACATGTTCTCAGCCGACGTTATCTGCACGCCCGACCTGTCTTTCATGATAAGTCCGGCTGCGGCGTTTCTTATGTCCTGCTGTGTCATGTCCGCCAGCTTTGCTATGGTCAGCTGGTCTATCCTGTAGTTTCCCGTCCTCGTGGCCTTCTGAGCGATTTTTTCTAACATGTGACTCGTCTCCTTGTTTTGGTTGTTGGTTTTTGGTTTCCCCCCTTGCCAAGGGATTACCCTTTGTAAAGAACAAATGTTGTTTTAAAAACAACAAGTCCACAGTGTATGCGAATGCACGAATCCTGTCAAGGGTTTGGCGTGGGTTTCCCAAGACCACGCACTTTCTGATATAATTGCATCGAGATTATTTTAACTTTTGACATGCCAAAGTATATTTTTGTGACCGGTGGCGTGTGTTCGGGGTTAGGGAAGGGGATCGCAGGGGCGTCCATCGGGATGCTGCTGAAAGCCGCGGGGTTTAGGGTCGCTATGCAGAAGCTCGACCCGTATTTAAATGTGGACCCGGGCACGATGAACCCGTATCAGCACGGCGAGGTGTTCGTGACGCATGACGGGGCCGAAACCGACCTTGATATCGGGCATTACGAGCGGTTCATTGACGAAGAATTTTCCGCGCTTTCAAGCGTGTCCACCGGGCAGGTGTATCAGCGGGTACTCGATAAAGAACGCGAAGGGCTGTATCTGGGCAAGACGATCCAGATCGTTCCGCATATCACTAATACCATCAAAGAATACATCCGTACCTGCGCCGAAAAATCGGGCGCGGATATTTTTTTATGCGAGATCGGCGGCACGGTGGGGGATATCGAGGCGGAGCCGTATCTTGAGGCGATCCGCCAGCTCCACCACGAGGAAGGGCACCATAATATCATGTTCGTGCACCTCGTGCTGTTACCGTACCTCAAAAGCTCGGGCGAGCTGAAAACAAAGCCCGCGCAGGCATCGGTGAGAGAATTGCGCAAGATCGGCATCAACGCGGATGTCATCTTATGCCGATTCGACGACGACCATATCGACCGCGAGCATCTGGAAAAGATCGCGCTTTTTTGCGATGTGCCGATGGAAGCGGTGATCCCCGCGCCGACCGTTGCCTCCATTTACGAGGTGCCGCTTAATTTCGATAAAGCGAACATCGTCAAACTCATTACCCATCACTTTCGCATTGACCATCGTACGCCGGAACTCGCAGAGTGGGAGGAGTTCACGAAAAAGATCGGGTCACATCTTCCGGAGGTGCAAATCGCGCTTGTGGGAAAATACACAGGGCTCAAAGACGCATATTACAGTGTTATCGAGGCGGTGAAAGCGGCGGGGTATTTTAATAACGTGAAAATAAATATCGTGTGGATCGATTCGGAAAAGATCGAGAAGGACGGCGAGGACGGAAAGAAAGAATGGGAGGATCTGAAAAAAGCAAAAGGCATTTTAGTGATGGGTGGGTTCGGCAAGCGCGGGGTTGAGGGGAAGATCGCGGTGGCGCGCTACGCGCGGGAAAATAACATCCCATATTTCGGTTTGTGCCTCGGCATGCAAATTGCGGCGATAGAATTCGCGCGCCACGTACTGGGGTTAGAAGATGCGAACTCCGCGGAGTTCGATGAGGCGACGAAAAACCCGGTCATTTACTTGATGGAATCGCAGAAGGATATCCATAAAAAGGGAGGCACGATGCGGCTTGGCGATTTCGCATGCCATGTTCGCAAGGATTCAAAAAGCTTTACGGCATACGGCGCAGAAGATGTTGTGGAGCGGCATCGCCATCGGTTTGAATTTAATAATACGTATAAAGACGAATTTGAAAAAAATGGCATGATCGTTGCGGGCGTAAATCCTGAAACCGGCTTGTGCGAGATATTGGAGAACAAAAACCACCCGTGGTTCGTCGGCGTGCAGTCGCACCCCGAATTCAAATCGCGCCCCTTGCGCCCGCATCCGCTCTTTCGCGATTTCATCAAGGCCTCTTTATAGGGTGTGTGTGGTTTGTAGGTTCCTCGCGCCCTTTTCTTTATTTTTTACCTCCGCAGCAAGCGAGCTTGGTGGTTGCGGTATAATTGTGCTTACCGCAACCTCGCGCCGCGAGGACGAAGCGCAGGCCGCCGCAGGAGCGGCTGAAGCGGGTAAAAAATAAAGAAAAGGGCGCGGGGAACGGAAATATCTATAAAGAAAGCTATTGGATGAGTATGAATAAAAAAATAGCACTCGAAAAACTGAAAAAAGAGATGGAGGAAAGTATCGATCTCCCGCTGTATAGCAGCGCGAACTTGGTGTTTGGGGAGGGGAGCGAGGATGCCGAGATATTATTTATCGGCGAGGCGCCGGGGCGGCGCGAAGACGAATTGCGCCGGCCGTTCGTGGGGCAGTCGGGGAAGTTGTTGGATAAGATGCTCGCAAAGATAAATCTACCGCGCGAGCGCGTGTATATCACGAACATCGTGAAACGTCGCCCGCCTGAAAACCGCGACCCGCTACCAGAGGAAATAGAAGCGTATACGCCGTATCTGCAAAGGCAGATCGACATCATCAAGCCGGTGATGATCGCCACGCTCGGCAGATTTTCTATGAACTATTTTTTGCCTCAAGCAAAGATCTCGAACGATCACGGCAAAGCGACGCGCATCAATTCATATATTCTTGTGCCGCTGTACCACCCTGCGGCGGCGCTCCGCTCGGGGAAGATGTTCAAAGAACTTGAAAAGAACTTTTTGGAACTCCCGCAACTGCTCAAAGACGCAAAAAACGCTTAAATAAAGGGGAATTGGAACATTGACAAGAGTATGAATATGCGGTATAATTGGCTGATAAATTTAGGAGATCGCTGTTTAAAAACTATATAGAAAGAGGAGGATTACGATGGAATTGACGAGGCGAAACGTGGTGGGAAGCATAGTGATGATCATCGGGTTCTGTCTGCTGGTTGGAGCAGCAGAGACGGGAGATCTAAAGGCGCTTAGAGCCGCTGACGCAGGGCTTGCATCAGGCAACGCTGTCTGGTTAATGCTTTTCGCCGGGAGCTTTCTTTTTGGCGCCGGTGCATTTATTCTCAATAAAAAAGGAGGCGCAAGCGGACGGCAAAATCGTCGTGTTAGAAGATTTTGAGGGTGAGGGAGAAGCGGTTTCCGTTTCTCTCCGAGCCCTCATCGGCGACAAGAAGTCGCCGAAGGAAAAGAAAGAGGAGGAAGGGTGCTGCGGAAAGCACAAGAAATGCAATCGCATTTCTGATGCACGCCGCATACCCAAAGGAGGAAAGAAATAGTTTATAAAGAGGGAGTGTCAACGACACCCCTCTTTTTTATGCGAATTTTTTGAGTTTTTTGATGATGTTTTTGAGGCGCTCCGCGTTGTGGAAATCAAGCTCTTGAGCGGCGCGCTTCATTTCTTTCGTGTAGTGCGCGATCAATTTTTGTATGTCTTTTGTTTCCGAAAAGATGCCCATTTCTTCAAGCGAGAGGTCGACCTCATTTTTTTGCGCCGCGATGCGTTCTCTCAATGGCTTTTCTATCTGGCGCGGGGTGATGCCGTGCGTTTTATTGTATTGCTCCTGTACCCTGCGCCGGCGGTTTGTTTCTTCTATCGCTTCTTTCATCGAGCGTGTTATTTTATCGGCATACATGATCACTGCGCCTTCGCGGTGCCGCGCCGCGCGCCCCATTGTTTGGATGAGTGTTGTCCTATTTCTTAAAAACCCTTCTTTATCCGCGTCCATGATAATAACAAGCGACACTTCGGGAATATCAAGTCCCTCGCGAAGCAAGTTCACGCCCACGATGACGTCGTATTCGCCAAGTCGAAGGGCGTGTAATGTATCTGTGCGCTCAAGCGTTTTTACTTCCGAATGGAGAAAGTGCGCTTTCACCCCGTTTTCCTTTAAAAATTCCGCAAGGTCTTCCGCCATGCGTTTGGTGAGCGTGGTGACGAATACACGCTGTTTTTTCGCTACGCATTTTTTTATTTCTTGTATCGCATCCCGTACTTGATGCTCGGCAGGGCGCACGGTGATCGTGGGGTCCAAAAGGCCCGTGGGGCGCACGATCTGCTCCACGATATGTCCTTGTGATTTTGTAAGCTCATACGGCGCGGGGGTCGCCGACATGTAGATCGCTTGCGGTACGCGCTGTTCGAACTCTTCAATGCGCAAGGGGCGGTTGTCGCGCGCGGAAGGGAGGCGGAAGCCGTAGTTGATGAGCGTGTCTTTACGCGCTTTGTCGCCAAAATACATGCCGCGTATCTGCGGGATGGTCATGTGCGCTTCGTCGACGAGGATGAGGAAATCCTTTTTGTATGCATGCGTGAAATAGTCAATGAGCGTGAACGGCGGTGAGTCGGGCTCGCGGAATTCGATCTGGCGCGAATAGTTCTCGATGCCGTGGCAGTAGCCCGCGGTCGAGAGCATTTCAAGGTCAAAGCGCGTGCGCTGTTCCACCCGCTGTGCTTCAAGCAGCTTTCCCTGCGCGGTGAAAGCTTTAACCTGCTGTGCAAGCTCGTTTTCGATATTGGCGATGGCAAGCGGTATCGTTTTTGTTTCCGCGAGCCAGAATTTCGCGGGGAATATTCGTATGTGTTCGATCTCTTTCCAGCGGGGCGTGGGCTCGTTTGCGGCAACGCGGATATGTTCGATCTCGTCTTTCCCGAATATGATCTGAATGATGTCGTTGCCGGTCGCGGGGCGTATTTCAATGATCTCTCCTTTCGCGCGAAAGATGCCGGGAATCGTTTCTATCTCATTGCGCTGATATTGGAGCGTGACGAGATGCGCGAGCAGTTCTTTGTGCTTCATGCGCTGGCCCTCGGAAACGCGAATGCTTAGCGCTTCGTAGTTTGCGGGCGCGCCGATGTTGTAGATGCACGATACGGACGCGACGACGATGACGTCGGTGCGCGAGAGAATCGCCTGCGTCGCTTCGTGCCGGAGACGGTCGAGTTCTTCGTTGATCTTTACATCCTTGTCGATGTAGGTGTCGGTCTGCGGCATATATGCTTCCGGCTGATAGTAATCGTAATAGCTTACGAAATAATGCACTGAGTTTTCCGGAAAGAAACTTTTGAATTCCTGATAGAGCTGGTAGGCGAGCGTTTTATTGTGCGAGATGACGAGTGTCGGTTTTTGCGTCCGCGCGATGACGTGCGCGGCGGTGAACGTTTTGCCCGAGCCGGTGACCCCCACGAGCGTCTGGTGCTTTGCGTCCGCTTCAACGCCGCCCGCAAGCGAGGCGATCGCGCCGGGCTGGTCGCCGGCGGGAGTAAAATCCGATTGGATAATGAAGTGAGGCATACATTACATTGGGAAAGAGAGCATTTTTCAATTCACAGAAATTACGCTATTATGATGAAACCAGAGTGTTTTATGTTTCATGTTTTAAGTTTCAAGCATTATGATCTCGTATCTTGAAGGGACGGCGATCGCGAAGAATGAAAAGAGCGCAATGATCCTTGTGAACGGCGTCGGCTACAAGGTGTTTTTTTCTGTTGGAGATTTAAATACCATAGCACTCGGCGGGGACCCCGTCAAAGCGTTTACGCACCTCCAAGTAAAGGAGGATGCGCTTGAATTATACGGCTTTTTGGATCGCTCGGCCCTTGAGCTTTTTGAGCTTTTGATCACGATCTCGGGCATCGGGCCGAAGGTGGCCCTTGCGATCCTTTCTATGGAAAGCCCGAGCGTGCTTGCGGGAGCGATCGCGCGGGAAGATGTGAAGTTCCTTACGAAGGTTTCCGGCGTAGGCCTCAAAAGCGCGCAAAAGATCGTGCTTGAACTCCATGAGAAAATAGCGAAAGTGAGTTTCGCGATGCATGATGCGGGCGCATCAGCCGATGCGGACGCGATCGATGCGCTTGTGGCGCTCGGGTGGAGCGCGCGCGATGCGCGCGATGCGCTCAAAAACATCCCCAAAGAGATCGAGCGGACCGATCTGCGGATCAAGGAAGCATTGAAAGCATTAGGAAGATAGATAGCCATTCCCTACGAAATGATATTTTTTGCGCTCCCCCCTCTCTTTCGATTCTTTCTTGCCCCGTCTTTTATCATAATACTATAGGAGGAAGACGGGATTGCTGTTTGTATGCCAATCGCTTCGCTCTTGGACAAACAGGGAATATCTTAACGGAAGCGCAGCCCTTCTTTATTATAATATTAATATAAGAGGGCGTGAGAGGATTAAAGAAAGAATCGAAAGAGAGGGGGGAGCGTGACAAACGAATTAGCATATAATGGAATTTCTTTTTAATCCCGCGGTATCGCATGAAGAATGGAACGAATTCGTGGTGCGCCACGGCGGCGGTTTTTTACAATCGTTTGAATGGGGCGCGTTTCAGCATTCCGTTGGCAATGCTGTTGCGCGGATCATAATAAAAAAAGACGGCGTCACGGTGCTGTGTGCAAACGGTATCCGGCATGCGCTTCCGCTCAAGAAAGCGTATTGGTACGTGCCGTACGGGCCCGTGATTGCCGCGGCGATAGAGGATAAGGAAAAAATGGTCCAATTTTTTATTGAGCAACTCACCCGCGCCGCGGGAGAGGAGGTGATCTTTGTAAAGATCGAGCCGGAGGAAATGGGCGCGCGCGAATACTTCGCAGAGCGGGGAGTGTCGTCTGCGGCGGCGCAGCCGCAAGAAACGGCGATCGTCGATTGCTCGCTTCCCGAGGAAGAGATGCTTTCGCGGATGAAGCCAAAAACGCGCTACAACATCAAGGTGGCTCAGCGCCACGGCGTGAAGATCATAAGTCCGGACGACCAGACGAAACTTGACCCGGAGATATTTCTCTCCTTGCTTTCCGAGACCGCTTCACGACATCATTTCCGTACGCATGCCGCGCAGTATTATCGCGAGATGCTCAAGTCGTTTTTACCTGCGGAAACAACCGTGCCCGATCACGCGTGTACGGCGCGATTGTTTTTTGCGCAATACGGCGGGGAAGTGATCGCGTGCGCGCTGGTGATGTTTTTCGGCAAGCGCGCGACGTATGTGCACGGCGCCTCGCATGATGCGCAAAAAAATGTCATGGCGCCATACGCTCTGCACTGGGAGATCATACGATACGCAAAGGAGGCGGGGTTTTCAGAGTACGATATGTGGGGGGTGGCGACCGAGGGATCGTCGGAGGAAACAAAACGGAAATGGGGCGGGTTCTCCCGGTTCAAGCTCGGGTTTGGCGGCGCCATAGTTGAGCGGCCGGGAGCGTATGATTTCCCGCTTCGCCCGCTATGGTATACTATATACAAGGGCGCGAGGAGGGCATCTCGCGCAGTGACGAAATTACGGCATGCCCAGTAATACAACGCGGAGCGCCCGAAGGGCAAAAATGACTTATTATTTTATGATATGGATAACGAAACGAAAACCATCTTTATTTTACAGAGGAGCTTTGTTTCAGTATCCGCGTTGATATACAGGGCATGGTTAAGCGTATTATAAAAAAAATTACCCCCGCATTCGTTATTTCCGCGTACCATCTTTCGTTCGCATGTATTGCCGCGCTGTGGTATCGTTTTCCTTCCGAATCGATGGTGGTCGTGGGGGTGACGGGTACCAAAGGGAAGTCGAGCGTGGTGTTCATGCTCGCCAAGATCCTGGAAGAATCCGGCATGAAGGTCGCGGTGTCTTCTTCGCTGATGTTCAAGATCAGCGAGAACGAGTGGCTGAACCCGTACCACATGACGATGGCGGGGAGGTTCAAACTTCAGCAGTTCCTGTATCAGGCAAAGACCGCAGGGTGCACGCACGTGATCATCGAAACCACGTCGGAGGGCATCAAGCAGCACCGGCATCGGTTCATCAATTTTGACGTCGCGGTGTTTACGAATCTTACGCCGGAGCACATCGAGGCGCATGGCGGGTTTGAGAATTATAAGCGCGCGAAGGGGAAGCTTTTTGAGGCGCTTGCGAACGTGCCGCATAAAACGATCGGAGGAAAGAACATCGAAAAGATCTCGGTGGTGAATACCGACGATACGCATGCGGACTATTTTCTTGGATTCCCTGCGGATAAAACATACGGGTTCAGCGTGCAAGGGAAGTGCATAGTGCCGCCAAACGGGCGGCATGCATGCGTATCCGCATCGGCGCTGGTGGTATCGCCGTCGGGCGTGAGCTTTGACGTGGAGAACACGAAATTTCATATGCATCTGCTCGGGCAGTTCAACGTAGAAAATGCGCTGTGCGCCGCGGTGACGGCACAAGGCCTCGGCGTTGATCTTTCTGTTGCCGCCGCCGCGCTTGCAAAAATAGAAGAGATCCCGGGAAGGATGAAATTCATACGCGAGGGGCAGAAATTCACCGCGATCATCGATTTTGCGCATACGCCAAGCTCGTTCGAAGGCGTGTTTGCGGCAACGAGGCAGTTGAAAGATCCGCACGGGAGGATCATCGCGGTGTTTGGTTCCGCAGGCGGGGGGAGGGACAAATGGAAGCGGCCGGAGCTTGGGAAGATCGCCGCGCGCACCGCGGATCATATTATCCTTACCGCGGACGATCCGTATGAAGAGGACGTAGAGGAGATCTGCGCGGCGATACGCGCAGGTATTGATGCTGAAGCGTTCAATGGGAAGGTCGAGGTCATTTCCAACAGGCACGAAGCGATCAGGACCGCGTTGGGTATGGCGCGATGGAACGATATCGTGCTGCTCTTGGGAAAGGGCACCGAACAAACGCTGATGATCGGCAACGAACAGGTGCCGTGGAACGAAGAAGGGATCGTGATAGAAGAAATACGCAATATGCTCTATGACAGGAAGTGATGTAAAAGCAGTAAAGACGTTTTTATTGCTGCTGGTATCTCTTACAGCGGTGATGCTGGTGTTCTTTTATACCGCGCGCAAAGAAGTGACGGAGATCGCACAGGTGACCGTGCCGCCGTCTTCGCAAAAGGCGCGCGCGATCATATGGGAGCGGCTTCGCGACCTGAAAGACGATGCAAAAGTAGAAGTGCGGGTGGGCGGCGCGCGCGTGATCGCGGAAGTGATGCAAAGCGACGCAAAACGACAGCAGGGGCTTTCGGGAAGAGAGGGGCTTGCCGATGGCGCAGGAATGCTTTTTATATTCGACCGCGAAGAAGCGTATTCGTTCTGGAATAAGGACATGAAGTTTCCCATTGATGTGGTATGGCTGGCGCGCGGCGAGGTGGTAGGCGTATCGCCACTTCCCGCGTATGACGGGCAGGCACCCGCCGTCATTACCGCTCCGGCACCCGTTGATGTGGTGCTTGAGGTTCCTGCTGGGTTTGCAAACACGCACGAAATTATGGTAGGAAATAGTATAGTCATATATGAAGCCCAATAATATCATTTCATTGCTTGTGTTGGTTGCGGTCGCCGGCGCGGGCATTTATTATTTCATGTACCGCACCACCACTACTACCATTATGGGAAAAAACATCGTTGTGATCGAAACGGATAAAGGAACCATTAAGGCGGAGCTTCGGCCGGAAGAAGCGCCAAAGACCGTCGCGAATTTCATCGGGCTTGTCGAAAAGAAGTTCTATGACGGGCTGGTGTTTCATCGCGTGGTGCCGAATTTCGTGATCCAGGGAGGCGACCCGAAAGGGGACGGTACGGGGGGGTCTGGCGCGAACATTCCGCTTGAGATCAAATGCCAAGACGGCGCGATCATGGAAGGCAAGGAAGTGACGTGTCCGGTGGCGCTTCCGCATAGTGACGGCGCGCTTGCCATGGCGCGCTCGGCCGATCCGAATTCCGCAAGTTCGCAATTCTATATCACGATCGGCGAGCAGGCGTTCCTGGACGGGAAATATGCGGTATTCGGGTATGTGACGGAAGGAAAGGACATCGTGCGCCTTATAGAGCAGGGGAGTACGATCAAAAAAATACATCTGGAATAAACCATGAACGGCAAAGTCGAAAAAACGCTTTCGGTGACCACGCATAAAGCAGACCTGCTTTTGTGGTTTTTGTCGGTACCGCTTCTGCCGATGATCTTTGCAGAGTTCTTTACGACGCTTTCGGCGGACGCGCAGATGTATTTCAAGGCGTATTATTTCGTTCTGTGGGCGGTATTTGCTGTTGAGTTCTCGCTGCGGCTTATTCTGTCGAAAAACAGGATAGACTATTTGAAAGAAAACTGGATCGATGTGCTCGTGGTGTTCACGCCGGCATTCCGCACATTCAAGGTGTTCCGGTTCATGCGCTTTCCCATCGTGTTCCTTTCCGACAGGGTATTGCGCGCGTTCGGTTCGCTCGGCGTCAACTTTTTGTACTATTTTATTTTTGTGACCGTCGTGGTGCTCGTGGGCGCAGACCTCGCGCTTTTCTTTGAACAGCAATCTCCCGCTGCAGAGATCAAGACATACAACGATGCGGTGTGGTGGTCTGTCACATTCCTTACCACTGCAGGTAACAATAGTTATGTGGCGACCACAGGCGCGCGCGTGGTGGGGGTGGCGCTTATGACCATCGGGTTTGCCGTGTTCAGTATTCTTATCGCGACCATCGTGTCGTTTTTTATGAAGGAGCACGCGACGAAATTAGCGCCGGATGAGGGGGGGTTGCTTGAAGGCATCAAAGATGAACTGGGCATCGATGAGATCATGGAGCGGCTCGAAAGGATAGAAAAGAAGCTCAATGAGTAACTTTGCATTGCAAACCGCCACCTTCTTCGTTCCGCCTCCGCGTCTTGCCTCGCTGTACTGTGTAGTACAGCTTCGGTGACGGTGCTCCCTGTTTGTCCAAGAGCGAAGCGATTGGCAACAAACAGCAGTCCAGCGGAGCGATAGCGGAGTCGTGGCTCGGCGCGCCTCGAATCTGGCATTTTGTAATGCAAAGTAAATAATGCTGCAGAAAGTTTTACTCATCCACTATCATGAGATGTCGTTAAAAGGGGCAAATCGCCCCTTTTTTGAACGGATACTCAAAGACAACATACAAAAAGCGCTTCCGAAAGACGCATACACGTCGTGCGATGTGTGTTTTGGGAGGATCATGGTCCGGCTTACGGAAGGCGCCGACGAAGATGCGATGCGTGAACGCGTGCGTGCGGTGTGCGGCATCGCGAATTTTGCATTTGCTTCTTTGCTCCCGTATGATTTTTCTCTTTTGAGCGAAGAAGTGCTTGGCGCGCTTGCAACGCGTGAATTCACGACGTTCCGCGTGACCGCGCGCAGAGCCGATAAGCATTTCCCGCTGAATTCAAAAGAGATCAACGAGCAGCTCGGCGCGCTCATCGCGGCACGGCTGGGCAAGCGCGTGGATCTGGAGGATCCCGATGTCAATTGCCACATTGAAATCGTGGGGAAAAACATTTTTTTGTATTTTAAAAAGGAAAAAGGGTGCGGCGGGCTGCCGGCGGGGTCGGGAGGAAAGGTGCTCTCGCTCATCTCTTCCGGGTTTGATTCTCCGGTGGCGTCATGGAAAATGATCCGCCGCGGATGCGAGGCGGTGTTCGTCCATTTCCACAGCTATCCGTATACGTCGCAGGCGTCGCAGGAAAATGTGCGGGAGATCGTAAGGGCTCTTACGAAATTCCAATACCGGTCGACACTGATCCTTGTTCCTTTTTTGGAGATCCAGAAAACGATCAGCACGGCAGGGATACCGGAAGGGCTGCGAGTGGTGTTGTACCGCCGCTTTATGATGCGCATTGCGGAGCGCATCGCGGTGCGGGAAGCATGTAAAGCGCTGGTGACCGGCGATTCGCTCGGACAGGTGGCGTCCCAAACGCTTGAAAACATCGTGGCGATCTCCGCTGTCACGGCCATGCCGATCTTGCGCCCGCTTGTCGGCGAGAATAAAGATGATATTATTGCAACGGCAACCGCTATCGGGACCGCCGCGATATCCGCACAGCCATACGAAGACTGCTGCAGTTTGTTTTTACCGGACCATCCTGAAACGAAAGCAACCATAGAAGAGGTAGAGCGATGCGAAGCGAAACTGAAAACAGAGGAACTCATCGCCCTCGCGCTTGCAGGCGCGGCGCGCGAGGAAATTACAATGGAACAAAAATGATACAGGATTTCAAAAACAAAAAAATAACGGTGATGGGGCTCGGCACGTATGCGCAGGGGAGCGGAATCGCCGCCGCGCTGTTTTTTGCAAAAGCTGGCGCATGCGTGACCGTGACAGACACAAAGCCTGCGGAGACGTTCGGTGTCGCGATGCGAAAGCTCGAAAAATATGACAACATCACATTCGCGCTCGGCGGGCATCGAGAAAAAGATTTCACCGATGCGGACATGATCATAAAGAATCCGGATGTGCCGATGCATTCGCCGTATCTCGCGCTCGCCAAACAGCATGGCGTTCCGGTTCATAACGATTGGAGTATTTTTGCGTCGCTGAAAACCAATATGTGGGTGGGCGTGACCGGCACGCGCGGAAAGACGACGACCACGACGCTCATCGACACGCTGCTCAAAACGAAATACCCAACGCGATTATGCGGGAACGTCGGTGTGTCTCCGCTTGCGCTGTTTCAAGCGATACGAAAAGACGATGTGATCGTTTCGGAACTGTCGAGTTGGAATATACAGCAGCTGGGAGCGGTACGGCGGAGTCCGCACATCGCGGTGCTCACAAATCTACTCCGCGATCACATGAACAAATACAAAACGATCAACGAGTACTATACAGACAAAGAAAATATATTCAGATATCAGACAAAGGATGATGTGTTGATCGCGAATTTAGATAATGCAGAAGTAAAGGAGCGCGTGAAAAAAGCAAAGGCGCGCATCGTATGGTTTTCGCGAAACCCGTTCCGGGGGGAGGGGGTGTATATACAGAACGGCACGATCTATTTCACACAGCACAAGAAAAAGGTTCCTGTATGCGCGCTTTCCGATATCCGTCTTGCGGGTGAGCATAATCAGGACAATGTGCTTGCGGCGGTGTGTGTCGCGATGGTGCTCGGCGTTGCTCCCGTGCTCATTAAAAATGTTGTCCGTAAATTCACGGGCGTGGCGCATCGGCTGGAGCACATCGCGACCGTGAACGGGGTGCGATATTACGACGATACGACAGCAACGACACCGGATGCGACCATGGCGGCGCTTGCCGCATTGCCGACAAAAAATATGATCTTGCTTGCGGGAGGGACAGATAAAAAACTTGAGTTTTCTGCGCTCGCGCATGCGCTCGCGCAGCATGCGCCCCGGCTCGTGCTATTTTCCGGCACTGCAACGGACAAGCTTGTGAAAGAGTTACAGAAAACACGGTACGCAAAACTGCTTGGTGTTGTCGGGAGCATGAAAGAAGCGGGGGATATGATACGTGCACACGCGAAACGCGGGGACATTGTCTTATTATCGCCCGGTGCAGCAAGCTTCGGTATTTTCAAAAATGAATTCGATCGCGGAAAACAATTCCGCGCGTTCGTGAGGAAACTCAAGAAGAAATAATAGAGTGTGAGCATCCGCAACGTATTATCTTTTCTTCATCCGTTCACGCTTTCCATTGTATAAAAACAGGAAAGCTGCACCTCCGTTAAGAATCAGAAAGTATTAAATGCTAGAGAGCTGAATGAGTGAAGTGTGATGTAGGGCCAGAGCTAGAGCGTCTTTACCATATAGGTGTCTCTGAGGGTGTAGCCGTTTTTTCCATAATATCCCTGTACGCCGACGCCGGAGATGACGGCGATCTTTTTCATACGGAATTCTTTTTTTGCAATTTTCTCTGCTTCTTTCAGGAGTTTTTTTCCAAGGCCTTTATGCTGTTTTTTTCCTTTTTCCGCGACACCAAGAAGCGGCGCAACTTCGCCGTAGGTGTGTATTTCACGGATAAGGGCGGCATTTTTTAATACCGGAAAAAGAGGGTGTGTGTCTGGCGATGAGATGCGCAGGCGGAGCAGCGCGACCAGCTTGTCGTTTTTTGCGTCTTCGTAAGACAGAAAAATTTCCTTACCGCCGCTTGCCTTATAATCAATTCTTTTAAGTTTCAAGTTGCGAGTTTCAAGTTGCGAGTTTTTGATTTCCCGGCAGCGGATGCAGCGGCACGTAACGCCTTCGCGCTTCATTTCTTCTTGGATGGTCTGGCGCAGGTTCGATGCGGTGCTGCCCGCCTCGATGCTTGGCGCGGGAATGTCGCGGATCACGCGGACGATCCGGCAGTATTCCGGCACATACGATTTCATCGTTTTGATGATCGTGATGAGTTGCCGGTCGGTGTATGGTCTGAACTTTCCTTTCTTCCACTCTTTGTACAGGTCCGCATTTTTCACCACGACGCACGGATATATTTTGAGCATGTCGGGCTGGAAGCGGGGATCGGAAAAAAGAATGCGCGCCATTGCCATATCGCGTTTTGGCGTTGCCTTGGGGAGATTCGGCATGACGTGATAGTTGATCTTAAATCCCGCGTCTTTTAACAGGGCGGTCGCGCGCGCGGTCGCATCGATGCGGTGACCGCGGCGTGATGCATCAAGAACGTCGTCGTATACGCTCTGCACACCAAGCTCCACGCGCGTGCAGCCGTAGATGCGCATGCGCTTGAGTTCTTCCTCCGTGACCCAGTCGGGGCGTGTTTCGAGCGTGAGGCCGACGAGCTTATGGCGCGCGCGCCGGCGATTATAATCCTGGAGTGCGCGGAGTGATTTTGTAAGCGGTATGAGACCTTTTTTAGGAATAACGGTGGTTTTGGCGTTGAGTGCTTCGTAGAGTCTTCCGATATACCATTCCTGGAATGAGTGGGGGATGGACGACCATGTGCCGCCGATGACGATGATCTCTATTTTATCGGTGGAGTGGCCTTGTGCAGCCAGCGCTTCCAAGCGCCGGCGCACCTGCAGATACGGGTCGAAATTATTCGCGATGGCGCGCATGACCGCCGGTTCGTTCGAGAGATAACTTTTCGGCATACCTCGCTCGGTGGGGCAGAAGATGCAGTTGCCGGGGCAGGCGCCGTTGGGCGTCAGGACGGTGATCGCGGCGATGCCGGACAGTGTCCGCACTTTTCGTTTGCGGATGATCTGTTCAAGGCGTTGATTTCGCGCCATTTTCTTTTCCTTTACCAGTTTCTGATATACTGAAAATAAGGCGATATTTGTCGGAAAGCCCGCCCCTTTGGAGTACTTTCTTTTTAAATCGTTAAATGCCGCGTCATCAAGTTTTTTTGCCTTTGTCGCGGCAAGGATGATAGTATCAAGTGCTTTCATAAGTGAGAGTGGAATCTCCTTACATATATGCCATGAAACAGTCATATGCACAATATCTTATAGAAAAGACAAGAGCGGATTATGATCGCATCGCGCCCGACTTCGATCGTACGCGCGCATATGTGTGGAAAGAGCTTGAGCGGTTTGCGGTATATGCCAAAGAAGGGCAGCGCGTATTGGATTTCGGGTGCGGGAACGGGCGCCTTTTTGAATTGTTCAAAGGCAAACATATTACATATACGGGCATTGATCAGTCGGGAGCATTGATAGCGCACGCGCGCGAGCGGCACGCGGAGGATGTGGCGAGTGGAATCGCGCAATTTATCGCGGGGTCGGGTGAAACACTTCCGTTTCCCGATGCATCGTTTGATTGCGTGTTTTCTATCGCGGTGCTGCATCATATTCCTTCCACAGAAAAAAGAGAAGCGATGGCGCGCGAATTGCACAGGGTGCTTGCGCCGCAGGGCATTCTCGTGGTCACGGTATGGAATTTATGGCAAAAAGAATATCGCGCGCTCATCATGCGCGCGGCGCTTGCAAAGATCATGAGGCGCTCGCAACTCGATTTTTTCGATGTGTTCATGCCGTGGAAAAATAGCGCAGGAGTAGTGCAGGCACAGCGGTATTATCATTGCTTTTCTTTGTTCTCATTGAAACGGCTCATGCGCGGTGCCGGTTTTTCACTTCGGGAGAGCGGGTATTTCGGAGGGAAGCGGGGGAGGTTTAACATGTACGTAATTGCCGTAAAGCGTGAGTTCAAGAATTAATTGCAACGCTCGTTTAGGTATACTAGACGAGTATGAAGAAAACAACTACAAGGCGCGGGCTGGGCAAAAACCCCATCACCCTGCGCGAACGGAGCATTATCGAGGTGAGATGGCGCAAAGACG
>JACRAK010000013.1 GCA_016234725.1 Candidatus Azambacteria bacterium
CTGTTAATGTCGCGCACATATTCGATGAAGCGGTGCAGGCGATATTGCGCGATACCCTTTGATTCCTCGAGTTGTTCTTCCAAGCGTTTCAAGAATGTTTCTTTGAGGTCGTCCGTTATCTGGCTGACGATAGTGTCGAATATTTCATCGAGGTGTTTTGATATCTCGGGATACGCGTCTTTTGCATTTGTATATCCGTAATCCTCAATGAGGGTTTGGATGCTGCGGTTTTTGTCGGGGATGGGGTTGCCAAGCGAATCAACCGTAGATGTGGAGTTGAGGTATTTTTCTATTTTTTCATACCCCGGAAGCGAAATTTGAATCGTGTCAACGCCCGAAAGGGGTTGTGGCGTGATGAAAATGTCCACCTTTCCCGGGATCGGAATGGGCTGCGGGGCGACCTGTAGTCGTTCGAGAAGTTGGCGCAGACGGATGAGCTTGATGATATTTTTGTCTGGTGAGAGCGATTGGAGTTGAGTCGCCATTTCATCGAGATTCAAGATGCCCGCAAGCGCAGAGCTTTTTTCTCCGGTGAAGGGGTTGGTGGCAAAGCCGGTGGTAATGCCGGTGGGGTTTGCGCCCGCATCATCCGCTTCAAAAATAAACCGGCGCGCCATGTTGTATTCGGTGCCGAATTTCGGGCATTTTGCAACGAGATCGGGTGTTGACGTTGCCGATGGCGGGAGCGCGGGACAGCGGCTGCCGATAAGCGCGAATTTGATGTTCGTTTCCGTCGGCGAGAGGATCTTCAGGTCTTTGTCCACCCCTTCAAGCGCATTTTCGTCGGCGAGCCCCCCAAAGAGCACCTGATATACCTGCGTGAGATTGTTGTATTTGTTTAAGGCGTCGGTAACAGACCCCTTATATCCTTCTTCAAAACATTTATTTTTTGCATCGTTCCACACGGCGGGAAAGACGCAGTTTTGTTCAATGATCCCGGGCAGTTCATTGCCATATCGATATGCGGGGTTTGAGGGGTTATTATCGTATGGGTCATCGTCAGGGGTCGTTCCAAGTTGATCGGCAAGCCCGGATTGGTAGTTTTTTACTGCGCTTTTCAGATAGTTATAACCGTCAATAATGCGGGACTTTTCCATGAGCTCCTGCATTTTTTCAAAAAGTTCTTGGTAAAATTGCGGCGACATCCACACCTTCTCTGAAATAGTGTTGGTGTAAGAAGAGATCGCAGAATCTCTGATCGTTGTGGTGAAATCCTTATATGAAACGGTGTCGCGTGAATTCAGAAGCATCGTTGATGCGTTTTCAAATTTAGGGCTGAAATATTTTTCCCAGAATGGCGATGTTGCTGATTCAACCATGATCGAGGCGGGGATATGATAAATATCGCCCTCGGGAAAGATCTTCGAATTCCCAACAGCGCCCGCAGGAAGGATGCCGCCCGCGGAAACCGGCGATCCGCTTCTGATCCCTCCGCCTCCTTTACTGCGCGGCTCGGCAAGGAGAGGCATTTGTGTGAGCGAGTCGGTTTGCGCATTATATTGTTCAACCGCGGCAAGGAGTCCATATTCGCTTTGTCCGCTGATGAGCGTGACGATGTTTGGGGTTGCCGCCGCTACCGCCGCCGCAATGAAGCCGCGCGAATCCCCAAGGTCCGCTGATTTTCTGGTCAGTGGCGCAAACCCATCATCAGATTTTGCAGGGTCGTATTCAAATATTGCGTTTGATGAGAATCCGTTATTGGCGAGTCCGCCAAAAACAAAGACGCGCTGTTGGCTGTTCGGCGGATTTTTTGCGGCCACCGCCGCTGCTGCATGCACGAGCGGGCTTGGGAGCGCTGTGTTCTTTGTCACCAGTGTGTCGGTTGCTTGATTGTACTCAAGTATCCATGACCGAGGTCCTTTTTCGGTGGCTCCGCCAAAGAGATATATTCTTCCGGTAGGCGGATAGTATGCGCCGGCAAGGCCGGACACAGAAGCCGGTAGGCGCGCGGACATCGTTCTGAGCGTTTGATTCGTCGGATTAAATTCCCAGATGGTGTTGTATGCTTTCGCGCTGTCAAAGCCGCCAAACAGGTAGATCCTGCCGTTGGGAGGATAATATACCGCCGCAGACCCTGAGAGAGCAACGGGAAGAGATGCGACAAGTGCGCCGGTGGAAAGGCGGAACACCTTATCGGAGTGGCCGAATTGATTGTACCCGCCAAAAACGTAGTCGTTGGCAACCGCCGCTTGCGCAAGCCCTTGCGGAAGCGAAATTACCGCAGTTCCTGCGGTGTTGATAACGGTGTTGGCATAATTGGGGCGCATCTCAAACAATTCCCTTACCTCATCTGCCGTCGAAATGTGCTGATAATTGGCAACGATATCCGTTGAAGTGCTTATTCTGCTGATAAGTGCGTTGCGATTTTCATCTCTGTGGGTGTCCACAAGCGTTTCTGAAAAAGTAACATTTGCGGGGTCAAGCGCGGGAATTGCTGTGTCAGGGACACCGTCGCCGCTAGCGTCTGCGCCCACGATGTTTTGACGGATGAATCTGTCTGGCGCGTCATCAAGATTGTCGTCGTATCCCACGATGCGCGTTGCCATTTCGAAGCCGGCCGCACTACCGAGATCATAGCGTACCCATGAAGGGTCGGTACAGTCTCCTGGAGCAGAGCCGCCAAAATAGGTGAGCGTAGGACAGCTTCCCGCAAGGTCAGCAAGTGGGATCGGGTTAGAGCCGGCAAGCGGGCCGGTTGTCACAACAATGGGGGTTTCTGTCGGGATCGGCACTTCTTGCCGATACGCGCCGCACCATTTCGCTTCTTCAAAAAATACTTTCCCCGCGGTGTTGGTGGTGAGGGTGTTTGGCCCTGCGGGCGTAGTATTGCAAAAATGACTTGCATAGCTTCCGCC
>JACRAK010000014.1 GCA_016234725.1 Candidatus Azambacteria bacterium
CTCATTGATTTTTAGATAATTGATTCAATTTAGGCAATTCTCTGGATATCCAAAAAGATTATTTCCTACGCCATCAGCGAAAAGTAGTGGGCTAACGGCAGTGTCAGGAAGATCACCAATTACTCCACTTTCCTGTAAACTGCCCAGCAGTAAATGGATGGTCCCAAAAGGATATTTTCGTTGAAAAGCATTTTTTCCGTCAAACCCTCGCAAGATATTCGGTTGAATGCACTCATCAAAATTATGATTATTTATTGTCAGATTGCGATTAAATTCGACTAAATGATTACCGATACTTCCAACACCTCGTCTGTTAATCTCGATGTCAAGGAATACGCAATCATTAAAATTAACCCCTTCTTTTGAAATTAGTATTTTACCATCGTAAAAACCTACCACTTCCCAGTTAAGAAAGTTCGTAACCAATAGCCCGCAAAGCATCCCATCGCTATCCGGGCTTAGAATACACTTGCGATCTCTTGCGATGGTCCAGGGGTGTTGCGCCACCAAAGCGGCGTAGTCAATCCTGTCGTCTGGTTGTGTTGATGATGGCATACCTATTTCAAAAAGTAATCAGTTGGTTTTTTGTAAATCGTTGCGAATTTCTTCATCTCTGCCACATCAAGCCGTCTTTCGCCAGACTCGATTTTTGAGATATAGGATTGCGGCTTACCAAGTTTGTCGGCTACCGCTTGTTGGGATAAATCTGCTTCAACACGCGCTTTTCTCAAGCGTTCGATGATTTCCTTGTAGTCTTTTGAGTAAACTGATTTGCTCATAATTGTTTGTATCATATATCCTATTGTGGTATAATCCCAAAATGGGATTATTGATTCTAGGGAGTTCCTTAACCTTTTCCGCGCAGGGCGGGCGGGGACCAGTTATGTCCCTGTCAAGAGTCGCGCCGGATCAAACACGCGACGTTTCTTGAGGAGCGCAACGGAGATGCGCAGAATTTTCCGCGCCAAGACACAGAGAATCGCGTTGTGATGGAGTCCGCGGTCTTTGTATCGTTTGTATATGCCCCGCATCGGCCCTTTGGAAAAGGAGCCGAACGCGGCAAGGAACAACGCTTCACGCAGAGTCGGCGAGCCTCTCTTTGAGATCGGCCCGTGCGTGCCGCGCTTGCCTCCCGTCTGCTTCACCGAAGGGTCGAGTCCGGCAAATGCGATGATCTGGTCAATCCTCTGGAATCGCTCAAGCGGCAGAAGTTCCGCAAGAATCGTCGCCGCGAGAAAGGGCGTGATGCCCGGAATGGAGTCGAGATACTTCACGTCGTTTCCCTGGCTCCATTCGTGCACGATCTCTTTTTTCAACTTCTCGCATCGCTTCACGAGGATCGCGGAGATGGAGGCGCGGGATATGCGGCGATACTCCTTGAGATATCGCTCATGGATCATGAGATTGGTCGCCGTCATCCGCAGTTTCCAGAAATGCCGCACGAGCGCTTTCTTCTTCGCCATCTCCTCCGTTTCGATGAAGCGGTATCCATACTGTTGCGAGGCGAGAAACGCAAGGTGCGATGCGTCCACGTTGTCGGTCTTGCGTTTCCTGATGGAGAGCCGTGCGATCTGCTTGGTGTGCAGAGGATTCGCCACTTTGACGAAGTACCCGCGATCAGTGAGCGTGCGAGCCGCCATCCAGTGATACGGTCCGGTGCTTTCAAGAAGAATGGGGTCATCTCCACTAATGTTGTTGCTCGCAAGGTGGACGGCGAGCTTTTTGAGTCCGATACTGGTGTTGGGAAAGGGGGCTGGCATCGCCGTTTTTCCATCAGTATCCCTGATGCATGCGACCAGCTCCTCCTTTCCCACGTCAATGCCCACGGATTGATTCATGGTGTGATTTCATTAGCTATTCAACTGTCAAAGAAAGAAGAGAAAAGAGAAGAAAGAAACCGAAGCGCAGGCCTGTTTGTGTTTGGCGCTCGAAGCGCAACCAGCAATCGGCGTTCGGTGTGTGAACGGAGCGATATTCCCCGCCGGTCGGTCGAGCCGAAGGCAAGCATGATCGTCTCCGCTTCCATTATCGCCCGCTAGAATTCAGGATACAGGCAAGGAAAAGTATCTTGTCGCCGCCAAAAATCCCGTCTGTCCACGCAAGAACACGGCGGAAGGGGGGTGTGGGGGGAATTCCGCCGCGCCCGAGCGCGTGAGACCCCGCCGCCTGCTCGTTGAGAGCAGAACCCAGCAAAAAAGTTTTCTTTTCCTTTTAGAAGAAAAAATCCGACGCGCGCAAATCGGGAAAAGCAAAGAAAACTTTTTTGTGGGGCGTGCCGGTTTCCGGCACGGCGGCGGGACGGCTTCATTGGGGGTTTTGCTCAA